>SPDA01000039.1 GCA_004525155.1 Spirochaetales bacterium | reverse complement strand
GGCGAGCTGCTCATTATAAACAGCCGTCAGTTCCTTCGTGCCGTTTTTAAGGCAAATATTGCGCATGCGCAGGATCTTCTGGTACTGCCGTAAGGTTTCCAGGGATTCCGGCCTGCAGAGGGTCATGGTCTGGTTTAAAAACAGGCGTCTCTTTTCCGGTCCCCCCAGGAGAAAAGTCATGTCCTCATGAGAAAAGAGCACGCAGGGAACATTTTCAAGAAGCTCCTTTCTGTCTACGATACGCTTGCCGTTTAAGAGTATCTCTTTTTTTTCCTTGAGATTTTTGAAAAGTACCGTTGCCTGTTCCTCGTCCTCCCCCGTCAATTCCGCATAAAGAGACATTTCCTCCTGCTGCATATTGATTATTTCCCTGTCTCTCTTTGTCCGGAAAGACGATCCGAAACAGAGCATGTACAGGGCTTCCAGAAAATTGGTTTTTCCCTGGCCGTTTTCACCGATGAGGATGATTGTTTTTGCCTTGACTTCAATTTCAGCATCAACAAGATTTCGAAAATGATAAACTTTTACCTTTGAAAACCTCATTCCAGCTGCATGGGCATGATGATGTGAAAAAAATCCTTTTCCGGTACCGAGACAAGGGTAAGGGCCTTGTTCTGTTCCGAGAATTTAATACTTATCTTTTCATCCTGCATCTGCTTCAAAGGCTCTTCTAGATAAATATAATTCAAGGCGAGTTTAGTTTCCGCTCCTTCGTAGGAACACATTATCTGTTCCCTTGCCACGCCGTATTCACTTTCTTCCGAAGAAAGGGTTACGGAATTATCGAGAGCATGCAGATAGATTCTTCTGGATTTCTGTTCCACAAGCAGGGATACGCGTTTTATGGCGTCAATAAACTGCTTCCTTTCAATTTCGATTCTGTTGTGCTGGGAGACAGGGACCACTCTCCTGTAATCAGGAAACTGACCTTCTATGAGATTTGAGGATATTTTCTGCTTGTTGAAGCTGAAAAATATACTCTTTTCGGAGATCGATATCGTCACCATGCCTTCGCCGGGAAGAAGTTTTTTAATGAGGTTCAGCACCTTGGGCGGAATGATAATACCCCGGAAAGATTTAAGGCCGCTTGTCAGCTCTTTCCTGATGTACGAAAGGCGCCTTCCATCCGTAGCCACCATGATGATGTCTTTCTCATCCTGGCAGTCAAGAAACACGCCGTTCATGAAATACCGGGTCTCATCATCGGAAACGGCGAAAATGGTCTGATCTATCATCTCGATCAGTTCTTTCTGCGCTATCTCAAAGGTGTGTTCTTCAGGCATAATCTGGAGTTCAGGATATTTTTCCGCGGAAACAGTGGCCAATTGAAAAAATATGGTTTTAAGACCGCCGGAAGGAGTAATAGCCAGCCGTGAGTCCTCCTGGACAAAATCTATGGAACCTTCAGGAAGAGCCCGTATAATATTCAAAAATTTATCGCAGATAACCGTTATGCTTCCCGGAGTCTGCACATCGACAGGAATCTGCGTCTCAAAACTTACTTTAAGATCTGTCGCCTTTATAAGCAGGGTCTCATTCTCTGCGGAAAGAAGCACATTGGAAAGAATGGATATGGGATTTTTCGACGCTATTATCTCATGGGATGTTGCGATTTCCCTTAACAGCATGTTTCTATCTGCGGTGAATTTCATTCTATACTCCTATTATAACTATATAATTAATACTAGTAGTTGTAGTAGTAGGCACCTCATATAAGTGGAAAACCCTTATAGTTCCTTTCTTAATATACAATTTTTCGGGGGATAACCTAAGGGTCTTTTCCACAGAAACTGCACATATTAACATCCGGTCCGGATCTATACATTATTGTACACAGGTTATCAGGACTTTGTACTATATTCCTTCAATAAGCGGATTAGATTCTGAACGATGGGTTCCAGGGTCGGATCGGTCTTCATCCTGTTCTCTATTTTCTGGCATGCGTGCATGACTGTAGTATGATCCCTTCCCCCAAAATCGTCGCCGACCTCCGTGGTGGAATACTCCGTAATTTCCCTGGTTATATACATGGCAAGCTGCCTGGGAAACACGATTGCCTTGGTCCTTTTCTTGCCTTTGAGATCGTTCCTGGAAAGGCTGAAATATTCCGCCACTACGCGCTGAATCATCTCAATATTTATGTTGCTCTGCTTGGGGGATGAAAACACGTCCCGTAGCTGCTGCTGGGCAACTTCCAGGCTGATCGTTTTATTTACCAGTTCCGAGTAGGCAATAAGCTTGAGCAGGGCGGATTCGAGGTCCCGGACATTGGACGTGATGTTCGTACAAATCAGCTCTATTACTTCGTTTGGTATTACCACGGATTTTGCTTCAATTTTCTTTTTGAGAATGGCGAATCTCGTTTCATAATCAGGCGGCTGGAGATCGACATTCAGGCCGCGTTCGAAGCGGTTTTTCAGGCGGTCGGAAAGATTTTTCAGTTCGGAGACGGGGCGATCACAGGTAAAGACCAGCTGTTTCTTGTTTTCGTAGAGGGCATTGAAAGTATGGAAAACTTCCTCCTGGGTTTCTATCTTTCCCTGGAGATCGTGAATATCATCGATGAGGAGGATGTCCACGGAACGGTATTTGTTATTGAACCGGTTTGTACTTTTGCTCTGGATGCTGTTGATAAACTCGGTGATGAACGTTTCCGCGGTTATATAAACAATGTTCATGTTTTCGTGTTTGGAAGCCGCGTAATTTCCTATTGATTGAGCAAGATGGGTCTTGCCGAGACCCACGCCGCCGTAGATCAGGCAGGGATTGTAGGCTTTTCCCGGGTTCTTTGCGATGGCGATGGCAGCATTGGCTGCAAAGGTATTGTTTTTTCCAATAATAAAATTTTCGAAGGAATATTCCGGATTAAGCTGGGAATGACTGTACTTTTTTTGTCCGCTCCCGAACGTGGTTTTTTTCGGCTGAGGGAACTCTTCCATATCCCTTCTGGCGGAATCTGCCTTATTAATGATAAATGTCAGGGTTATGGTATTGCCGGTAAGATCGTGAATTATACCTTCCAGCCGTTTTAAATATCTTGTTTCGATCTGATATTTGTGAAAATTGGATGATATCGACAGAAGCAGTTCATGTTCTTTTGAATCAAGGTAATGTATATCGTTAAGCCACATGGAGATTTCATGAGGGGATATCTCCGACTTCAGCTGTTTTAGCGTATCTTTCCAGATTGAACTGTAGTCCCAGGTTCCCTCACTCATAATCGCCCCTCGATAGTAGCAACTTGTTCACAGTTTATCAACAAGTTTATAACCGAAATTAATTCAATCAGAATAGGTAAATAATCGCAATTTTATCAAAAAATAATATAAAATATTATATATTATGAAATTATTTTATATTAAAATTAGATAATATATAAAAACGGATTTATGCTATGTTTTTAATAATATTTAATCGCCTGCCGTTTAGTTTATCCACAAGATATTAACAAGAGGTGACGCGAATGTTTCCGATGTGCCGTAAGTCTACTTTATAATTTTGGACAACGCAAGAGGAGATGGCGGATCGCTTTACTTTTTTTACATTTTTCGCTATAGTTACTTACTCCAATCAGGGAAAAGCAATGCAGAACAATTATTCCGCACAACATATTCAAGTATTAAAAGGTCTGGATGCCGTAAGAAAAAGACCGGGCATGTATATCGGTACCACCGGTGAAGAAGGTCTTCATCATCTGGTATACGAGGTGGTAGACAACAGCATCGACGAATCCCTCGCCGGTTTCTGTTCGATCATCGAGATCAACATAGAAAAGGGAAACGTCGTTTCCGTTCTGGATGACGGGCGCGGTATCCCCATTGACCTCCATCCGACGGAAAAAATAAGCGCCCTGGAACTGGTCATGACAAAACTCCATGCCGGCGGTAAATTCGATAAAAATTCCTACCAGGTATCGGGCGGGCTTCATGGTGTCGGCGTTTCGGTTGTCAATGCTCTTTCTTCCTGGTGCGAGGTTTATGTATATCTGAACGGCCAGGTTCATTTTCAGCGGTACAGGCGGGGCATTCCGGAAGATACCGTTAAAGCCATAGGGCCTACCGAAAAACGCGGAACCCTGGTAAAATTTCAGCCGGATGAAACCATTTTTGATAGAACCGATTTCAGTTTCGATATACTTTCAAACCGCCTCAGGGAACTGGCTTTTCTCAACAAGGGAATACGGATAATCATCAAAGATCAGAGGCTGCCTACCGAAAAGCTTCATGATTTTCAATTTGAAGGCGGCATCAAGTCTTTTATACAGTATCTCAACAAGAACAAGCAGGTGCTCACGAAGGAGACTGTCTATTTTTCCACTACCAAAGACGAAGTAGTTGTGGACCTGGCCTTTGAGTATAACGATGGTTACACGGAGACCATTTTTACCTTTGTCAATAATATCAATACCAGGGACGGAGGCACCCACCTGGTCGGGTTTAAATCCGCCCTTACAAGGACATTAAACGACTTTTTGAAAAAGTCGAAACTTTCCAAGAAACTGGATGAAACCCTGACCGGCGACGATGTCCGGGAAGGACTTACAGCCGTAATTTCCATAAAAATGCCTAATCCCCAGTTTGAGGGACAGACAAAATCAAAACTCGGCAACTCGGAAATAAAGGGGCTGGTGGAATCCACCGTCAACGAACAGCTCACCGTATATTTCGAGGAAAATCCAAAAATTATCGACAGTATTCTTGAAAAGACCGTTGTTGCCGCAAAAGCCAGGGAAGCTGCCCGCAAGGCAAGGGACATCGTACGGAGGAAAAGCTTTCTCGAGTCCACAGGACTGCCGGGAAAACTTGCCGATTGTGCGGAGAAGGATCCGGCCAAGTGCGAAGTGTACATCGTGGAAGGGGACAGCGCCGGAGGCAGCGCCAAGCAGGGACGGGACAGGAAGTTTCAGGCGATTCTGCCCTTGTGGGGCAAAATGCTGAACGTCGAAAAAACGCGGGAAGAAAAGGTTTTAGTGAACGACAAACTCCAGCCCATTATAGCCACCCTGGGTACGAACATTGGCAAGAATTTCAGCCTGGATAAGCTGCGGTATCATAAAGTTATCATTATGGCGGATGCGGATGTGGACGGTTCCCATATACGGACTCTCCTTTTAACCTTTTTCTTCCGCTACATGAAAGGACTTATAGAAAAGGGCCATGTGTACATAGCCATGCCGCCCCTCTACAAAATAAGCTATGGAAAAAAAATAATATATGCCTACGATGATAAAGAAAAGGAACTAAAGCTCAAAGAAATCGGGGTGCCTGAAGAGAAGATTTCCATGCAGCGTTACAAAGGGTTAGGAGAAATGAACCCTGAACAGCTGTGGGAAACGACCATGGACCCGGTGAGAAGAAATATTATGCAGGTTAAACTGGAAGATATTGTTGAAGCGGAAGATATCTTTTCCACCCTCATGGGGGAACAGGTTGAACCGAGAAGAAAGTTCATCGAAGATAATGCCCTGCAAGTAACAAACCTCGACATATAAGGATAAGTTTCTCACGTGGAAGAACAAATCGGTAAAATCATTCCTATCGCCATAGAAGACGAAGTAAAAGAATCCTATCTCAACTATGCCATGTCGGTTATTGTAAGCCGGGCACTGCCGGATGTGCGGGACGGTTTGAAACCCGTTCACAGACGGATACTCTATGCAATGAACGAGATGGGTCTCCGGTATGATCAGTCTTACAAGAAGTGCGGACGCATCGTAGGCGATGTCCTGGGTAAGTATCACCCTCACGGGGATATTTCCATTTATGACGCCCTGGTCCGCCTCGCCCAGCCTTTTTCCATGCGGTATCCTGTTGTCCGGGGACAGGGAAATTTTGGAAGCGTTGACGGTGATCCTCCCGCAGCCATGCGGTATACCGAAGCGAAAATGGAGCGTATCTCCGAGGAAATACTCAGGGACATAAAAAAGGACACGGTAGAATTCGGGCTCAATTATGATGACTCCATGGAAGAACCTAAAATACTTCCCTCCGCCGTTCCCTATCTTCTGATTAACGGGGCCAGCGGAATAGCCGTCGGCATGGCGACCAACATGCCTCCTCACAACCTCAAGGAAGTCTGTGAAGCCATCATCGCTTTTATCGAAAATCCGGAAATAAGCGTAACGGAACTCATTAAATATGTGACCGGCCCCGATTTTCCCACAGGCGGCATAATTTTCGGCACCAAGGGCTTAAGGGACGCCTACACTACAGGCAAAGGTAAAATAACGGTCCGGGGCAGATGCACCCTGGAAACAGGAAAGTCCGGTAAAGAAACCATTATCATTACTGAAATTCCCTACCAGGTTAACAAGGCCTCCCTGGTCGTTAAAATAGCGGAACTCGTACGGGACAAGCGGATCGACGGTATCCAGGACCTGAGGGATGAATCCGACAGGGACGGCATGAGGATCGTCATCGAGCTGAAAAAAGGCGTTGTACCCAAAGTAATCTTAAATCAGCTCTTTTCCCTGACGCCCCTGCAGCAGAATTTCAGTGTCATCAACCTTGCCCTTGTGGACGGCAGGCCCCAGACACTCACGCTCAAGCAACTTATCCATTACTTTGTGGAGCACAGAAAAATAGTCGTTGTCAGGCGTGCCCAGTTCGACCTTAAAAAGGCTGAAGACAGGGCCCATATCCTCGAAGGGCTGAAAATAGCCCTCGACAATATCGATGAGGTAATCCGGATAATCAAGCAATCCGGTAATGCGGATATTGCGAGGGAAGGCCTCATGGAAAGGTTCAAGCTTTCGGAAAAACAGGCGCAGGCAATTCTCGATATGCGGCTGCAGCGGCTTACTTCCCTTGAAACACGTAAAATCGTGGATGAATTGGAAGAAGTCAGAAAGCTTATTGCCCATCTTAAAGATCTCCTTGCCCATGAAGATAAGATTTATCACGTCATTACCGACGAAACTAAAGAACTCATTACCAAATACGGGGATGAACGAAGGACGGAAATTGTCCGGGGTGAAATCGAAGAGTTCAACATCGAAGACCTTATCCAGAAAGAGGATATGGTGGTGCTTATTTCGAACAAGGGATTCATTAAGCGTATAGCCGTGTCTTCCTATAGAATCCAGGGCAGAGGCGGAAAAGGAAGCGCTTCCGCAACTCTAAAGAATGAGGATTTTCTCGAGCATATCTTTGTGGCCTCCACCCACGACTATATTCTCTTCATTACCAGCGAAGGAAAAGCCTACTGGATCAAGGTGCACGAGATTCCGGAAGCCTCGAGAATAGCCCGGGGTCAGAGTATAAAAACCCTTCTCGCCATTTCCCAGAACGAGGATATTACCGCAATTGTGTCTCTTAAAGCCTTTAATGAGGACAGTTTCATCTTCATGGCCACCCGCGCAGGCATCGTTAAAAAGGTTACTACTTCCGCTTTTGTCAACGCCAGAACCCACGGCATCATCGCCATACGGCTTACTCCCGGCGACAAGCTTATCAGGGCCATGCTTACGTCCGGTGAGAACGAGGTAGTGCTTCTGACGCGGAAGGGAAGGGCGCTCAGGTTCCATGAAAGCGATGTACGTCCTTCGGGAAGGTCTTCCCAGGGAGTCCGGGGGCTCAATATTCGGAACAACGATGAGCTGACGGCCGCCCTCTGTGTAACGCCGGAAGAAGCGATGGTAATTATTACCGAAAGCGGTTTCGGGAAACGGTTAGGGTATGACAATTTCCTTATCCACAGCCGGGGAACGATGGGCCAGCGGGCTTATCCGGTGCTGGAAAAAACGGGAGAGATTATCGGGGCTTTATCGGTGAAGGAAATGGACGATATAGTCTGTATTACCTCCCAGGGCAACACTATCCGCTTGAGCGCAGAACAGATTCCGGAACAGGGAACCTCCGCAAGGGGGGTATGCATCGTTAACATTCAAAAACCGGATTTTCTTGTGGGAACTGCCAGAGTTATTCCGGAAGAGGAATAAAAAAAACGCCGGGTGTTTCACGTGAAACATCCGGCGTTCCGCCTTCAGGTTGCTGAAACAGGCGCTGCCTGCAGGACCTTTTCCACCCTTGTCATAAGCTTCTTTTTTTCATTATCAGGCAGAAAAGTGGCATCAATATTGTTTTTTAGCAGCTGAAGAATTTCATCGAAGGTAAAAATATTATTTTTATACAGCGTATAGTATTCATCGACCAAATCCACACCGAAGATAGTCGGGTCATCCGTATTAACCGTAACCAGAATACCTCTATCGAAGAATAGGCGGATTGGATGCTGCTCGATTCTGGTTACGTATTTTCTGGTAAAAATATTGCTTGTCGGACAAATTTCCAGAGGAATTCGCTGGTCCCTGAGATAGTCCATGAGACTTTCATCAAACATGGAGCTGATTCCATGGCCGATTCTCTGTGCTTTTAAGAGTTTTATTGCGTCCCAGACGGATTCCGGTCCGATAACTTCACCCGCGTGAGCCACTACAAGAAGCCCGGATTTTTTTGCTTTTTGAAAAACCTTGGCATAATCCTTCGCTGGACCTTTTTCTTCCGAACCCCCGAGTCCGATGCCGATAATACTGTCGGTTTTATATTTGAGGGTAAGGTTGAGGTTGTTCATGGCGTTTTCAGAACCATTTGTTCTTGAAACATCAATTAAAAACCGGACGAGAATGTTATTCTTTTTTTTAAAAGAAACGCTGGCCTGGTCCAGGACCGCTATCATTTCCTTGAAATCGAAACCATTGAAAATGAATTTAGTGGGAGCGAAGAAAATCTCAGAATAGACGATGTTATTCCGCAGAAGATAATCCCGCGCGTCATCCAGCAGCATTTCCAGGTCCGCTATCGTTTTAAAGCAGTTCTGAATGACATTGATGAACAGGTCAATGAATTCTTCAAGGCTTGAGATATGGAATTTGCTTCTTACATCGCTTTTCTTGCTGATATCAGGAAAAGAAAGTTTGTGCTTTTTAATCAGGTTCCATATGGTATCAACACTCGCCATCCCTTCAAGATGACTGTGAATCTCTGTTTTGGGGATGGCGATTAGAATGTCGCGAAAGGATCCAGCTGTAATATGAATTCTCCCAGTTAATATACATTTCTTCTGCAAAATGTATATAGTATAGTCATTATATTAATAACGGACAGTTAGATTAAAAAATTAACTGTTTTATTTTTTTGCAGAAATAAGTTACTGAGATATGACACTGGTTACTTCGGGAACAATTTTCTTGATATATTTCTCCACCCCTTCTTTAAGCGTTAATTGCGCCATGGGACATCCGTGGCAGGCACCGGTTAACTTGACTGTAACCTCTCCTTCTTCAGAAACAGAGATGAACTGTATGTCACCGCCATCCGCCTGGAGGGATGGACGTACTTCCTCGATTGCGTTTTCGACTTTTTCCTGTAACAACATATGAAACTCCTCATATATGCGAATAATATGGTAAAAATTACAACAATAGTCAGTTAGAGTCAATTGTAAAAAAAATGATTAATACATATAATGCTTTTCGCTATGTCCGGAAAAATCATCGCTTTTGCCAATCAGAAAGGAGGAGTGGGAAAAACCACCACCGCTATCAACCTCGGCGCCTACATCGCGGAAAAGGGTAAAAAAGTCCTGCTTATTGATTTTGATCCTCAGGGAAACCTTTCCAGCGGGATCGGCGCGGATAAAAAGGCAGCCGGCAGCTATGATCTCCTGATAGGCAGGAATACTCTCTCCGAGCTGGTTCAAAAAACCGGTACACCGGGCCTTGACGTC
>SPDA01000592.1 GCA_004525155.1 Spirochaetales bacterium | reverse complement strand
CCGGCAGTCCCCCTGCCGCCGGCTTCGACATCGATCAGTACGGAATCCCCCAGGTCCGACAATACGGGCATGGTTTCCGGGGAAACCTTTGCCAGATAAAATCTTTCTTCCGTCAGAGTCCCGGATGCCGCGAGCCTGTCTTTTTGAACCCGCGTCAGGGAGGCAAGCTCCTTCTCATGGAAATACCTGTATCCGCCCGCAAGAACAGGTTTCTTTTTTCCGGAGAGGACATGAAGATCCGGAACGGCCATGTCCTTCTCTGAAACACGGAACCAGGAAACCACAAGGTAATCATCAACGGAACGCTGGAGCAGTACAGGCACAAACAGCTCGCCGGCCGTGGCAACAAGGAGTGCGATAACGGCGAAAACGACGGGCACGATGTAGGGCTTAAGAAAGCCCACAAGTCTCCGCATTATGAGGGGGTCATAACCTTTTACGATGTCTTCATTATCCTGATCAAAATCCATGGTTCACGTTCTCCGCCTCATTCCGGTTCATCGCACCCGGGGGCGCCGATTCCGTTTTTCACTTCAAAGGACTGCAGGTAGTATATTTCCCTGTAGAAACCTTCCGCGCACATGAGCTCCTCGTGGGTGCCCTCCTGGATTATGCGGCCGTTATCCAGAACAATAATCTTGTCCGCGGTTGAAAGGGTGGATACCCGGTGCGAAACAATGATGCTCGTTTTACCTTTCCTGTATTCGAGGAGTTCACGCAGGATCTTCTCCTCGGTCTCCGTATCCACGGCGGACAGGGCGTCGTCGAAAACCAGGATATCGGCCTCCACCGCCAGGGCCCGGGAAATGGCGACCCGCTGTTTCTGTCCGCCGGAAAGCGTGATGCCCCTCTCCCCGACCAGGGTATTGAAACCATCGTAAAAATCCTTCGCGTCCCGGTTGATGGTGGATACCTCCGCCACGCGCTGTACGATATCCTCCTTCTTGTCATCGAGACCGAAACTGATATTGTCCCGGAGGGACATGGAAAACAGAAAACTGTCCTGGGGCACAAAACCGAAGGACTTCCGCAAAACAGGGAGATCGAACCGCCGCACATCAGTGCCGTTTAAGAATACGGTGCCCTCGGGCGGATCGAGGATTCTCGGCAGCATGCTTATGAGTGTTGTCTTGCCGGAACCGGTCCTTCCCAGAATACCCAGGATGGCTCCCTCCGGCACTTCAAGGGAAACATCATGAAGCACAGGCGTTTCCGTGCCCGGATAGGTGTAGGAAAGACGGGTTATACGCAGATCCCCTCTGGTACTCCCGTTTACGGCATCCGGAGGAGTCGCAATATCCGGCTTTTCGTTGAGGACCGCGTTGATTCGTTTAAGGGAGGCCGCGCCTCTCTGCAGAAGGTTCACCGTGAACCCGGCGCCCAGCATGGGCCAGATGAGCATTTCAAGGTAGGCCAGCACCGCCACGAAATCACCGGCGCTGATATCCCCCGTCATAACCATGCCCCCGCCCAGGCGCAGAAGCAGGATGGTGGTAATGCCCGAAAGAAAGGCAACCAGGGGGAAGAAAAGCCCCCAGAGGCGCACCAACTCCATATTTTTCAGCTGATAGTCATCATTGGCCGCGGCGAACTTCCGGAGAAAATATTTTTCCTTGACAAAGGATTTCACCACCCGGATCCCGGAAAAAACCTCCTGGGCGTGGTCGCTTAAATTTGAAAAACCTTCCTGCACCTTTCTGAACTTTTCGCCTATGATGGACCCGAGGCCGAGAATGAGTATCGTGATGACGGGCAGGGGGATTATGGTGTACAGGGTAAGACGCGGATACCTGCTGAAAAGAAGTATCAGTATGGAAAGGGTCATAAAAATACCGTCAAAAGCCGCAACCAGGGCCAGGCTCGTAGCCATGCGCACGGCATGCATGTCGTTCGTAGCCCTTGCCATCAGATCGCCGGTTTTGTTTTTTCCGAAAAAAGACGACGACAGCGTCAGAAGCTTTTGGAAATACTGTTCCCGCAGTTCCGCCTCGATCCGCCGTGAAGCGTTCTGGATTAACATGCGCCAGCCGAACCGGAAGAGGGAGATTCCGGCGGCCGTACCCACCAGCATTCCCGCGAGGCTGAGGATCTGCGCCGCCCGGAAATCGCCTGTCGCGATCAGATCAATGGCCCTGCGAATGAACTGGGGGATGAGGATCTGCCCGCCGGAAGTGAGCAGAAGTGCGATAATACCGGGTATATAGAAACCGGCGTAGCGTTTTATATATGGACCAAGGGTGCGGAATTCTTTAAACATAAGAAACCAGATAGTATGCGTAAGGATGTTTTTTGTAAATAGCGGCCCCGCAATACAGGTCAATCCATCGATTCATCCAGGAAGTCCTCTCCGTTCTTAATTTCCGCGTCACTGTACT
>SPDA01000294.1 GCA_004525155.1 Spirochaetales bacterium | reverse complement strand
TAACCACTGCCTTGTGGGCGTTGAAACATTCAGCCTCCAGGCTGCCCTCCCTGTCGCCGTCGAGAGTGTATACGAAGGAAGCTTTAACCTGGTCTTTCGGAAAGTATTTTGTGCCCCGGGCGGTTTCCTCGTCCGCGTTGAAAATGATTTCCAGGGGACAGTGAGGATATTCTGGATGTTTTATAAGCATGTGCACCGCTGTCATGATAATCGCTAGGCCCGCCTTGTCATCGGCGCCGAGAAGCGTGGTGCCGTCGGAGGTAATGATTGTCTTGCCCTTGTAGGATGCGAGATGCGGTATCTTTGCGGGATCGAGACTGTAGCCTTCCTTAAGCTGAATAATGCCGCCGCCGTAATTTGGATGGATTTGCGGATTGACGTTTTCGCCCGGCGCCTCTTCGGAAGTGTCCACATGAGCCATGAGCCCGATAACGGGAACGCCTTTTTTCGGGGGTCCGCCTGCGGGAATCCTGCCGATGAGGTATCCGTTCTCCGTCAGGTTTATGTCCGCAACACCCAGCCCGGTCAGTTCCCGTTCGAGCAGTTTGAGCAGGTCCCACTGGCCGGGTGTCGATGGAACCTTGTCCACATGATCGTCGGAGGTGGTGAATATCTTTGCATAGCGTAGGAAACGTTCGAGCAATTCCTTCTCGAGGCCGGCTGTATCGGTTAGGTTCATGGGAGGATCATGCAGGGTTTTAGGGAGAAGATCAACACGGAGGGATGTGGTATTACAGCGACGGCAGCAGCGGATGTTCCACAGCTTAGCGGTACTATCCGTCGAGCGGGAACCCCACATTCATCGTATCCGGATCCGGACCGAACCCCTTGTCCTTGTTGAGATTGTCAATAAACCTCATGTCTTCATCCGTAAGCTCGAAATCGAAGAGCTGCTCGTTTTCGACGATTCTGTTCTTATGAACGGATTTCGGGATGATGGAAACGCCGTTCTGCAGGTGCCAGCGGAGTACTACCTGAGCTCCTGACTTGCCGTATTTCCGCCCCAGTTCATGCACTTCCGGAACTTCTGACAGATGCCCGTGAAAAATCGGGCCCCAGGCGGTCAGGATGATTCCCTTTTCCTGTGCGTAGCGCAGAAGGTCCTTCTTCGAATACCAGGGATGCAGTTCCACCTGGTTGACGGAGGGCGTAACGCCGGATGCCGCGATAACCGCATCGATATGGTGCTGTTTGAAATTGCTGACTCCGGCGGAACGTATTTTTTTCTTTTCTTTAAGGTTCAGCAGAGCTTCCCAGGTCTTGAGCATCCTGTCCCTGTTCTGCCCGGGCCAGTGGATAAGGAACAGGTCCGCGTAATCCATGCCGAGTTTTGAAAGACTTTGTTCGCAGGAGCGCAGGGTTTTATCGTAGCCGTGGTAGGTATTCCAAACTTTCGTGGTAACAAATATCTCTTCCCGGGGAATGCCGCTGTCCCGGATTGCCCTGCCGACGCCTTCCTCGTTTTCGTAAAATGCGGCTGTATCGATTAGCCGGTACCCCGCCTCCAGGGCCCAGCGGACTGAGTTGTACACCTCATCCCCTTCTGCTACCAGGTACACGCCCAGGCCGAACCAGGGCATTTTTACGCCGTCGTTCAGGGTGACCTTGTCGATTATACTTTTTATCATATGCTGCTTCCTTTTTTGGTTTTGGCTGCTTCCATAATATCAGCAAACGGATTCAATTAAAAGGTTTTTATTAAGACGGCGGCGGAGTTTTTAGGGAATCTGCAGGTACCCGATAAAGAACAGGCGTTTAAACGGCAGCAGCGCCTTTCCGTCCGCCTGCAGCGGATAGCGGGCTTTGATGTCCTCGAGAACTTCATCCCCGAAAGAAAGCCTGTCCTGTTCATCCGGCAGACGGTCCAGGTAGGGCTTCAGCCCGGTGGTTTTTATCCAGTCGAGGATACCCCGGTGCGAAGGCAGGACATGGATGTAATCGGTTATCCACATATCGATCTTCAGCAATTTTTCACTGAGCAGGTCATAATAGAAACCCGCGTCGTGATAGGTGAACAATTCGGCGCAGCCTTCCATAGCCTTTTTCCAGCGGGACCTCCGGGAAACCGAGCTGATAATCATGCCGAGCTCCATGTCCCGGAACAGGGGGAGCTGAACGGCGATAATGCCGCCGACTGAGAGAAGGGAAAAGAATTTCTCGAAAAGGTTTTTGTGATCAGGAATCCATTGTATAACGGCGTTGGAAAATACAATGTCGAATTTCCTGTTATAGGTAAAGTTCATGACATCGGACAGAATCCATTCCTGACCCGGATAATCCTGTTTTGCCTTTTCTATCATGGCAGGCGATTTGTCCACGCCCACCAGTTCGGAGTCCGGCCAGCGCTGTTTGATCGCGAGGCTGCTGTTGCCCGGTCCGCAGCCGATATCGGCGATGAGCGCCGGCGGTTTGACGGAATTAATCCTGCTTACCAGATCGATTGACGGCTGTGTTCTTTCGCCGGCGTATGCAAGATACTGTTCGGGATTCCAGTCGCTTTTTTTTCCCATGTGCTGTTGCTCCCGGGTAATTATACAGGAAAGGCCCTTGCTCTAAAAGTGAAAGAAACATACCCTCTGTGTGGTTAGAATTATTCTTTATCCCGGTTATAATGACAAGACAATATTACGGGAAGTGAAATATGAAATATTCCGAAGCCAGGCCAGGCAGGGTATTCGTTATGCGCCTTGAGGACGGGGACGTCCTCCACGAGACTATAGAGAACTTCGCCCGCCGGGAGAACGTATCCGCGGCCTCACTTATCCTGGTGGGCGGCGCCGATAAGGGCAGCATCCTCATCTCCGGTCCCAAACACGGCAGAAGAAAGCCGGTTACACCCATGGAATTCGTACTGAAAAATGTTCACGAAATTACAGGGACCGGCACCATCTTCCCGGACAGGGAAGGAAACCCCGTCCTGCACCTTCACATCGCCTGCGGCAGGGGAAGGCGTACGCAAACCGGCTGTGTCCGGCGGGGCGTGAAAACCTGGCATGTAATGGAAGCTGTGCTCTACGAGCTTACCGACACGAACGCCCGGCGGCTTTTTGATCCGGAAACGGGATTTGACCTTTTGACTGTATGAGCAGCCTGGAAACAAAATGGCTTCCCTCCATGTCCGCCGTCGGCAGGGAAGCCTGGAACAGCCTCGCGGTGCCCGCAGGCAACCCCATGCTCCTCTGGGAATACCTGAACCTCCTCGAGACTACGGGCAATGTATCGCCCGGCACAGGGTGGACGCCGGCCCATTTTACATTGTGGCGCGGAAAGGAACTTGCCGCAGCCGCTCCCATGTATATTAAAACCGCCAGCGCCGGGGAGTTCGTCTTCGATTACCTCTGGGTGGAAGTCGCTGAACGTGTCGGCAAACCCTATTACCCCAAACTCGTGGGCATGGCGCCGTTAACACCCTGCCGGGGATACCGTCTGCTGACGGAGCCGGGAGCGGAAACGGAACTGACCCTGCGGCTGCTTGAAGAGGTCGAGGCGTATTGCCGCCGGCGAAAAATCCATGCCGCCGCTTTTCATTTCTGCGACCCCTCCTGGTCCGCGCTGCTGTCCGGCAGGCCGGCGAACGATTACACTGCCTGGAACCACGTCGATTTCATCATGCACCCAAAAGACTTCTCCTCCTGGGAGGATTACATCCGGCACCTTTCAAAGAACGCAAGAAAAAACGCGCGCAGGGAAACCGAATCCATGGCAGAGCAGAACATCGTCCTGCGCATGGTTCCGGGCAGGGAAGCGCCTGACTCCTATTACGGCCTCATGTGGGAATATTACGCGGACACGAACCGAAAGTTCGGCCCCTGGGCTGCGATGTTTTTAAACCGTGAATTTTTCAGACGGCTCAAGGAGGCAATGCCTGACAACCACATTTTCTGCGCGGCGTACAAGGGCAGAGGGGCCGGAGAACAAGGCAACGATGAGCCTGTAGGGCTTTCGCTCTTTTTTACCAGCGCGGCAGTCCTTCTGGGCCGGTACTGGGGTGCGAATGATTTTTATCAGAATCTTCACTTCAACGTCTGTTACTACGAACCTGTCAGATGGGCAATCGGGCAGGGTATCGGGACCTTCGACCCGGGCATGGGCGGCGACCACAAGGCCCGCCGGGGATTCCTGCCGCAAATGCATGCGTCCATGCACCGGTTCTTTGACCCGCTCATGGAAGCTGTGTTCAAGGGAAACATCCATGTGTTCAATGACCATG
>SPDA01000285.1 GCA_004525155.1 Spirochaetales bacterium | reverse complement strand
GTATTGAACGAAGCCCTCAAAACCGCGGGGTTCCAGGTTGTCGGAGAGGGGATTAAAACGATGTGGACCCCGGACGACCAGGGCAGGGAAGCCTGCAGGGCCTTCGGCGCGGAATTCGTCAGGCAGCTGTGAAAAAAGCTGCGGCCCCTGGTATAGTGGTTAAGCCGCTGTCGTCCGGGCTCTGGCCGGACCTGGAAACCCTTTTCGGCCCTGCCGGCGCCTGTTCCGGGTGCTGGTGCCTCTGGTGGAACGTGAAACGCGCCGAATTCGACGCCCTCGGTTCAAAGGGCAGAAAGAAGACTTTTAAAGAAATGGTTGAAGCGGGCGGTGTCCACGGCCTTATCGCCTATGCGGACGGCAGGCCGGCGGCCTGGGTCAGGCTCGGTCCGCGGGAGGATTTCCCGGTGCTTCAGCGGTCACCTGTCCTGAAACCGTTAGACGATGAGCCGGTCTGGTCAATCGTGTGTTTTTTTACCGGCGCCGCGTACCGGGGCAGGGGACTGACAAAGCTGCTTATAGCCGAAGCCTGCGCCTATGCAAGGTCGAAAGGGGCGCGGATTATCGAGGCTTACCCGAAAGACGAATCCCTCAAACCGGTGTCCCCCCTGGAAGCCTTTACCGGCATAATGCGGGTCTTCGATACCCTGGGTTTTAACGAAGCAGCCAGGCGGAAAAACAGGCCCATCATGAGGAAGGAGCTGTAAAAATACCGGGTTTTCCGTGATGCTTACCTGTTACCTGTCCCCGCCGGGTCCTGCCTGTAGAAGATGGAAAATAATTCATACACCTCCGGATAGGATGTAAGAAGTACCCCGGGGGTCTCGAAGAAGTACTCGGTCAAAACCGCGAAAAACTCGGCATCGTTTTCTGCCGCATACTCGTCAATGCGGATGCGTTTGCCTTTTTCAACACGGCGGGAAAAATCGGCAAAGGCGGAAGACATAACGTCGAACCACCGTTTTGCGGGCAGGTCGCGGGGCAGCTCGGGCCTGCCGTTCATTTCTCCGTCCGTCAAATCGAGCCTGTGGGCAGCCTCGTGAATGACCACATTATCTCCGTCGCACCAGCCTGAATCCTCCACATCCTCCAGGGACAGGACTACGGGGCCTTTGTCCCAGGATTCGCCCACGTCACGCTCGGACCACTCATGCACCACGCCCGCGGCATCCCGCACCTGGTGCTGCTGCCTGAAGGATTTGGGTACGACCACCACCGTATGCCAGTTGTCATACCACTCCAGCCCGAGGTAAAGGACGGGAAGACAGGCCTGGACGGCGATGGAGTATTTCATTTCCTCTCCGAGAGTCATGCCTTCGGGATTTTCGAATGTTTTTTTGCGGATAAACCGGACGGCAAGCTCCTTCAGGGATTCGAGTTCTTCGGGATTAAGCCGCGCCAGAATTGGATGGCTGCCCTTTACCCATTTCCATAAGGACTCGTCGACCGGATGTTTGCCGGTATAACTTCTTCTCTTTCCGTTACGCATGATGTTCCGATAATACAGAATGCTTCCCCGATGGGGAAGTCCCTTCAGCAGACAGTTTCCGGCTTGCGGTAAAGAGTCGTAAAAGCGTATAGTCCCAATATGTATAATGCACCGGAGAACCTCAAGCGGCATACGCATAAATATCTTGTACTGGTCATCGTGCTTATCGGCGTGCTCATGTCCGTATTGGACGGAATCGTCGTTAACATCGCCCTGCCCACTATAACTGCCGACTTCAAGGTGGATGTAGCATCCTCGCAATGGGCCATCACGGCCTACCTGGTTACCATGACAAGTCTTCTCCTGTTTTTCGCAAGAATTTCGGAGAAGACCGGAAAAACGATTCTTTTCACCCTGGGTTTTGCCCTGTTCACCTTCGGTTCCTTTGCCTGCGGCTTGTCCCGGACCCTGACCCAGCTTATCGTGTTCCGTGTTCTTCAGGCCCTGGGAGGCGCCATGGTGTTCAGCATAAGCGGCGCCATTCTGTTTCTCGCTTTTCCTCCGGAGGAACGGGGCAGGGCCATGGGTTATCTCGGCTCCACGGTTGCGGTAGGCAGCATCCTCGGCCCGGTGCTCGGAGGCGTACTGGTGGATACCCTGGGCTGGCGGTATATCTTTTTTATTAATCTGCCCATCGGCGTAATTGTTGTCAGCCTGGCATTGATTTTCCTGCGGATCCCGGAACAAAAGTCCCCGAAAATGCAAATGGATTGGGCGGGGGCGGGGTTTCTGGCAGTCTCCCTGGTTTCCCTGATGCTCCTCCTTTCCTTCACTTCCGCCCCGGTGTTCCTCACCGCCCGGACTGCCGCTGTTGCTGTCTGTTTCATCGCTTCGCTGACCGGGTTTATCCTGCGGGAGCGCAAGGCCGACCGGCCCCTTCTCGATCTGCGGCTGTTCAAGGTCAGGGAATTCATTCTTCCTCTCGGCGCTATGCTCTTTTATTTCACCGGAAATTTCATGATGAACGTAATCGGTCCCTTCTATTTTGAACGGGTAATGGGGATGCGGCCCCTTCAGGTGGGGCTTGTTTTCCTGATCGTGCCGGCTGTAATGGCGGTGCTCTCTCCGGTGAGCGGCCTGCTCTACGACAAGCGCTACTGGCCCCATTACGCAATCCTGGGCATGGCGGTCATGTGCGCGGCCTATATCGGTCTCGGCCTTTTTGCCCGGCAAAGTTCCCTGCCCGGCATGGCTTTTGCGCTGGGAGTTTTCGGGTGCGGCAGCGCCCTTTTCCAGAGCCCCAATACCACAGACGTGATGAACGCCCTGCCGAGGGAAAAAACCGCTGTGGCTTCCAGTATCAGTTCCATGGTCCGGAATCTCGGCATGTCCCTGGGGGTCGCCTTCGCCACCCTGCTCATCCCCCTTCAGCTTAAACTTAACGGCGGGGTGAGCACTGTCCTGTCTGCGGAAAGAGACGTGCTGGGCGCCGCCATCGCCAACATCCTGTTTCTCTCGGCTCTGGTCTCCCTCGCGGCGGCGGTCCTGCTCGTTCGGAACAAACCGATCCGCCGGCCCGTCTGACAGCGCAGTTCATCATACCGGGCTTTCTTTCGGAATCCCCGTTATCCGGGTATGATATAAAGAAAATTATCGGCATCAGGTTCGGATTTTTCGGGGAAGGGAAGGCTGCACGCGGAGTGACGCGGGGCTTCAGTCCAGCTTTCTGAATATCTCCCCGAGGTTTATAAGCAGTCCGGGAAGCACGGCACAGGATACGGTTCCGTCCTCCGTGTAGACGGCAGGGTCCGCCGGATATTTTTCCCGTCCGTCGAGCAGGTATACCTGCACGTTCCTGTTCCCCGGGTCCAGGATCCAGAATTCCCTTACCCCGTATTCCTCGTACAGCCGGTTTTTTACCTCCATGTCTTCGGGGGAGATGGAGGGGGACAGTATCTCGATGATCAGGTCCGGTGGACCGATACATCCCTGCTTGGTAAATTTTTTCTTGTCGCAGATGACGGCTATGTCCGGCTGGACGACCGTGGAAAATTCATCGACATCCTGGCCGAGCTCATCAGGCAGAAGCACGTCCAGAGAGGCTGCGCGGACCCTGCAGCCTTTTCCCTCGAGAAAGTTCTGCAGTTCGGTTAAGAGGGCTTCTGTAAGTTTCCGGTGATTCGGGTCTGAGGCGGCGCTCATGCTGTAGGTGACGCCGTGAATCAGTTCCCAGTGTTCCTCCGCAGGCCAGGATTTGTAGTCCCTGTAGGTTAAATCGTCATCCGGCCTTCGAAGCGGTAAATCCGACTTTTTCATGGTTTTATTTTATCATATATACAGAAGGATCGCAGCTGCCGCTTAAAATAATTTCGACATGTTTATTTCCGTTTGATCCTCGCCGCCAAGGTCGTAGACCCAGGCAGGTATATCTTCCATCAGGCTTCCGGCAGTCCTGTAGAGCGCGAGGCTGTTCTCCAGGGGCGATTTTGCCTGAATCGCGTGAGAGGGGCCCAGGATGAGTCCTCCTTCGGGAAACAGGGCAAGGCGGCGTTTTACCTCCTTCTCCACATCTCCCGGGGTCCCGAAAGCGAGCTCCTTCTGCACGTCCATGCTGCCCTGGAACAGCAGCCTTTTCCCGAACTTTTCCTTCAGGCTCGCTATGTCGTTTTCCGGCGTCGTGGGCTGCACCACGTCGTACACGTCCAGCCCTAAGTCGATGAGCCTGGGCAGGAGGCTCCACACGGTACCGCACATGTGCATCATGGTCCTGGCGCCGAAGGAATGAACCATCCTGAAATAGGCTCCGTACTTCGGGGCGAAGTGCCTGTCAAAGACCTCGTCACTTATCATCTGCGTCAG
>SPDA01000545.1 GCA_004525155.1 Spirochaetales bacterium | reverse complement strand
TGCCTCTTTTTCGGTGAAGGGAAGACCCTACGGCCGGAATACGGGCAACATGGTTTTCGGCATTATCTCCAATGTCATGAATGGCCGCCAGTCTGCCGTAAAACGGGTGATTATTCTGTCGGATACGACCACGGACATGGGCTCCCTGACCGAAACCGAATGCAGGAGGGTGATTGCAGCCCTGGACCTCGCGGAAACCCTGAAGCTTCCGGTGGAATGGCTCCCCGTTTCGGCGGGCGCGCGTATAGAAATGGACAGCGGCACGGAAAATCTCGACTGGTCGGCCGCAGTTCTGCGCCGTATCATCACCTTTACGCAGAACGGCGGCGAAATAAACATCATCGTCGCAGGGGTCAATGTCGGAGCGCAATCCTACTGGAACGCGGAGGCCAGCATGCTGATGCATACGAGGGGACTGCTTATCATGACTGAGGATGCCTCGATGCTCCTGACAGGCAAGAAGGCGCTGGATTTCTCCGGCAGTGTTTCCGCGGAGGACAATACCGGGATAGGCGGCGTGGAAAAAATAATGGAGCCTAACGGTCAGGCCCAGGTTAAAGCAAAGAACCTGTATGAGGCCTATTCCGTACTTTTCCGGCATTATATGCTGACCTACGCCGCGCCCGGAGAAACGTTTCCGGAGCGCGTGGAAACTTCGGACCCTCATGACAGGGATGCCGGGCTTTTTCCCTACACGGACAGGCTTGATCAGGGTTTCAGCCGCATAGCGGACATTTTCAGTCCGGATTCAAACCCGGAAAGAAAGAAACCCTTCGAAATCCGCCAGGTCCTGAGGTCCGTTATCGATCAGGACCAGGAACACCTGGAAAGATGGCAGGGGATGAAGGACGCGGAAACCGCGGTGGTCTGGGAAGTCCGTATCGGCGGCTGCGCCGCCTGTCTTATGGGTATTGAAAGCCGTTCCCTCACCCGGCTGGGAGACGTGCCCCATGACGGCCCGGAATCCTGGAGCGGGGGAACGCTGTTTCCTCTCGCTTCAAAAAAAATTGCCCGGGGTATAAACGCAGGCAGCGGCCGGCTCCCCCTTGTGATACTTGCGAACCTGTCCGGCTTCGACGGTTCCCCGGAATCCCTGCGCAAGCTTCAGCTTGAATACGGGGCGGAGATTGGCCGTGCCATCGTGAACTTCAAAGGGCCTATCATTTTTGTCGTCATAGCCAGGTATCACGGCGGGGCCTACGTGGTATTTTCCAAATCCCTGAATCCCTCCCTGCACGCCGCGGCCCTGGAAGGATCCTACGCCTCGGTCATCGGCGGGGCCCCCGCGGCCGCCGTCGTGTTTCCCAGCATGGTCCTTAAGGACACCTATGCGGACGGCAGGATCGAGGAGGCTCGGAAGCGGCTCAAATCCGATCCGGGATTTTTTCAGAAAGATTTCGACGCGGTTTTTCAGACAGTACACGCGGAAAAACAGACTGCCCTGGCCCTGCGTTTCGACCAGATTCACTCGGTTGAAAGGGCCAAACAGGTCGGCTCTATCGACGCGATTATTTCCATCCGGGACCTGCGGTCCTATATTATCCGCAAGCTGGAAGAGGGAATGAAAATATTTACGGAAAAGGGAAACGGATAAATGGGGGATATCGGAAAACGCATCGCCAGGAAAATAGGCGGGGCGATTGTCAATTACAACATGATTGAGGATGGAGACACCATACTCGCAGCCGTTTCAGGCGGCAAGGATTCCATGACCCTCATGTATCACCTTCTCCGGAAGGAGGCCTCTTTTCCGGTAAAGTTTCATGTCCGGGGTCTCCATATCAAGACCGATTTCTGCAACTGTGTCAAAAAAAGCCGTATGGAAGAAGTGCTTTCCAGCTGGGGCGCTGATTTCGATATGCTTTACGTACCCGTACTCAAGAGGATCAAGCCCGGGGAAAAGATGAACTGTTACTGGTGTTCCACCCAGAGGAGGATGGAGCTGATAAAATACGCCGGAAAACATGGATTCAACAAGATTGCCCTGGGACACCACATGGATGACATGCTCGAAACCTTTTTCATGAACATGGCCTACAAGTCCGAACTTTCCACCATGCTTCCCGTGCTTAAGTTAGACAGATATCCTGTCACCATTATCCGCCCCCTGGCTTATGTCAAGGAGGAGGAAATCGTCAGGTTTGCTGAAACCCTTGGACTTAACCGGCTGGTCTGTGCCTGTCCTTACGGAAAAAATTCGAAACGGAAGGAGATAAGAAAAATCATCGCTTCCATGGCGGACACCGGGGAAAATATCCGGGAGAACCTGTTCCGCGCCATGGGCAATCCGGTAAACAGGTACCTGCCTAAGCCATAATGTCTATTCGCATTCCCATGCCGTCTTTATATATCTGGTTTGCAGGCAGGGAAGCGGATGTTTTTGCGGTTTTGTCGTCGCTGTCCCCATCCGGTTCCCCTTCGCCCGGAACTTCCTCCGCCGCCTGCGGATGCAAAGCCGGGGAATAGCTGCTTTCAATGCGCATATTTACTCCTTCGCATTAAATATAAACAAACATGGATAAAGCGGAAAGTAATTTTAATCCTGCCGCCGGAGCCCTGCACGTGAACGCGGGGGTTTACGTTTTCGGGAGGGATGTGATAGAGTCTCTGGA
>SPDA01000212.1 GCA_004525155.1 Spirochaetales bacterium | reverse complement strand
TTATGCCCGCAAGCCTCTCGCCAACACCAGAGAGAATTTTGTCTCCCCGGACATGGCCGTAATTGTCGTTGATCAATTTAAATCCATCCAGGTCGAGAAACAGCACGGCCAGGGATATATCGTTTCGTTCCGCACGGGCCACGGCCTGGATAAGCCTGTCCATGAACAGCTTGCGGTTCGGAAGGCCGGAAAGGGAGTCGAAATATGCAAGCCGGTGAATCAGTTTCTCCATTTTTTTGCGTTCCGTAATGTCGCGATTAATGCTCAGGATGGCCTGCTGGCCCTTGTAGTTTACCACAGCGGCGTTAATCTCCAGGACCATTTCTTCCCTGTTCTTGCTGAAATGCACGGTCTCAAAATTATCCAGAAATTTTTCTTCAAGGGTTTTTTTTATGCGCTCCTTGCCCAGACGCACGTTCTTGGACAGGGATTCAAGAGACTTGCCGATAAACTCTTCTTTCGCGAAACCATACAATTCGCAGGCGCGGGTGTTTACGTCGAGAATTATCTCCTTATCCACGGTAATTATCATGATGGCATCGTGGGCGCGTTCGAAAAGATTGCGGTAATCCCCTTCGGAATCCCGCAGCGCTTTTTCGGACTGTTTCTGGTCCGTTATATCGACGATAATCCCGTTGTAATAGAGGATTTTTCCGTCCTCGTCCCGGACCACATAAGTGTAATCCTTAACGAATATAATATCCCCGTTTTTTTTCTTTAACTGGAATTCTTCATACTGGGATTCTTCCCTTTCGAACCGTTCAATATGCTCTTTCCGCTCCTTCTGCTGCAGGTAAAATTCGGCGGCGTTAATTTTTCTTACTTCCTCAGCACTGGAGAAGCCCAGAATTTGCGCAAGGATTGTGTTGCATTCCAGTATGGATCCGTCCGTAGCTGTCCTGTACACACCGACAGGCATGTGATTTATGAGGTCTCTGTAACGGGATTCAATATTCATCCGGTCCGATGGAGTAGCTGCGGCAGAAGATCCTTTCTTCATTATCAACATTGTACACGAATATCCGGTGATGTGTTAAGGCAGCATGCCCCAGCCGGATTTACACATCCTGCCCCGGTTACAGGCAGTCCCGGCATTCAGCTGTCTCTGTGTACCGCTTCCAGGGAAAAGGCGGGCAGGCAGACGGAGATGTATTCGGCTCCTTCGTGAGGCGTACTGTACTGCACCCATTCCCCTTTCCTCGCGATGAAGGCCTGACCGGCCTTTACATCGTACCCGTTCGTTTTTGTCTTTACCAGGAGACTGCCTTTGAGGACCACCGTGTATTCGTCGAACTCGGGCTTCTGTCCGGGCTCAGTCCATCCCTGGGGACTCCTCATGCGCGCTATGCTCACCTCGTCGCTTTCCGTATTAACGACACCGATGTATTCCTCGATGAGTTTCGGCTTGGTTCCCGCTGCCTTCACGAGGGAAGGCGCCGATATCAGTTCTGCCATAATGTACCTCCTATATATCCCGCGGGGATAATTCAAATATTGTCAGGGCTTTGCCGGATATCCGCGTCCGCCGGTCCCTGACTTCCACCTTGACCACACCCCCCCGCGGTGATGCCTGGTACGCGGTAAATTCATTTTTCTTAAGCCGGGCCTGCCAGTAGGGTCCCAGGCAGCAGTGTGCCGAACCGGTTACCGGGTCTTCCGGAATGCCGGCTGCCGGCGCGAAAAACCTCGAAACGAAGTCGTAAGCGCTGTCCGACGACGGAGCCGTGATCACGACGCCCCGGCCGGTCACTTCTGCCAGGGCTTCAAAATTCGGCCGGACGCGCCGCACCTCTTCTTCAGTCGCCACACACACAAACCAGTCAAACTTTGTTTTGCCGGAATAAACCGGCGCAGCAGAACCGGTCCCGCCGCCGGCAAAAAGCGCGTCGAGAAGACCTTCCGGAGGGTCTGCCTCCACCGGCCCGTCGGAGGGAAAATCGAGGGTTATCCATCCTGCGCGGTTCGCGGCGCCGAGCCTGCCGCTCCTGGTATTGAATATCAGCTCGGAATCTTCCGGCTCGAATTTCTCGGACCACAGGATGTGGGCTGAGGCGAGCGTGGCATGCCCGCAGAGATCAACTTCCACCGCCGGCGTGAACCACCGCAGGCTGTAGGTTTCCTTTTCTTTGAAAAGGAAAGCGGTTTCAGAGAGATTCATTTCCATGGCAAGGTCCTGCATCCACTGGTCAGCCGCCCGGGCCGCCTCTTCCCCGGAGAGAACGCACACTCCGGCAGGATTGCCCTTGAAGGGCCTGTCGGCGAAAGAATCAACCTGATAAAGTTTCATAGGTTGATTAAAGAAGATTAAGAGGGGGAAGTCAAGATAAAAAGACTTGACACCGCCTTTTTCATTCCATACGGTATAATGAGAAGGCTGGCGATGAACAATAAGCGATTCATACAGTATCTGTACGCGAAAAAAACCACGGACGACAGGTCCCTGAATCTGCGGGTCTGGCTTGTATTCGTGAACCGTCTGAAAAAACTCAAAAAGCAAAAGCAGGCAAGAATTCTCGAACTGGGCGCGGGCATCGGTACCATGTGTGAACGCCTGCTCGAGGCAGCCGATCCTTCGGGCATGAGCTACACCATGCTGGATGACAACCCGGCACTTCTTAAGGAGGCGGAGGTCCGGCTGAAACGATGGTACAGAAAAAACACATCCGGAATCATGCCGGATCTTTCCTTTCATGCTCTCGAGGCCGGGGCCTGGCTTTCAGGCAGGCCGCCTGATATTCTTTTCGACGTAATCCTAGCCCACGCTTTTCTCGATCTGGTGGATATCCGGGTCATTCTCGGAAACGCGTTAAGCCTGATGGATCCGGGCGGCCTTGTCTATCTAACCATTAACTACGACGGCCTGACGGACTTCTACCCTTCCCTGCCCGCTGATGAAGAAATAATCGGCTGCTACCACGAAAGCATGAGGGCCGTGAAGGGCGCCTACAGGGGTACGGACAAATCCTGCGCAGAAATTTTCCGGTATCTCGCGGATAACCGCATCCCCATTCTGGATGCCGGGGCCTCGGATTGGGCGGTAGTTCCCCGGCTCCTTCCCGACGGAAGTTCTGGCCACACGGAGGAGGAACGTCTGTTTCTGTCCGCCATTCTCTCCATGGTGGAAGATTCGGTATCGGGGCAGGGCTTCGACAGCGGCACCCTGATGTCCTGGATTGAGGAAAGACGGGCGCAGATAAATAACGGTACTCTTGTCTATATCGCCCACCAGATGGACATTCTGGCCCGGAAACCGTGAAAAATTCCTTTATAGTTTTATATAGCGCCAATCTTCACGACATGCTCGAAGCAGCTGGCATAAAGCGGGGAGATCGGCGAATTCACGCAGTTATTTTCCGGTTCCTGGCGGCCCTTGCCTTTTTTATTCCTGCCCTTTATTTTACGCTGCTGTTGCGGAGGTTTGACGCTAAAATCGGCAGGGAGGGACTCAGGCCGGCGGCGGACTGGCTGCTGAAACAGTTTTATGCCGGCGCTGCCGATGCTGCCGGTTCCAAGGTATCAGGGAATGTCTTTGTTCCTGCCGGACCTTTGCTCATACTTTCCAACCACCCCGGCATAGGGGATTCCATGGCCTTACTGTCTGTTCTTCCGAGGCCGGACGTCAAGATACTTGTTGCAGACAAACCTTTTTTCAGGGCCCTCCCGAACCTTTCGAAACTTCTGTTCCTGCTCGGCGACAACGTAATGGACAGGGCCCGGCTCGCGGACATTGCCGTTAAATACCTTGTGTCAGGAGGCTGCCTGCTTCTCTATCCTGCCGGGAAAATCGAGCCGGACCCCATGGTTTATCCTGAAGTTTCCCCCGCGAATGCGCAATGGTCCTCCCTGGTAGGGTATATCACGCTGCGCTGCAGCGAAGCCGGAGTGAACCTGCCGCTGCAGGCGGTCAAGGTGAGCGGTATTTTTCCTGCCTTGGAAGCAAAAGCCGGAATCCTTCCCCCGGACTGGGAAGAGCGCGGGCAGAGGATCGCCCTCCGCATTCTCCTTTTCCGCCTGATGAAAAAACATGCCGTGCGCATCAGCGCGGGCTGCCCGGCCTATTCCGCTGAACTGCTGCGTTCCGATGAAGCAGCCGCGGAAGGGAGCGGTAAGGCGCTTGCCAGATACATTGCCGCAAAGCTGAAACGCAGCCTGTACGGATTGCCGGTCTGACGCGCCCGAAAAACCGCATACAGTCACCCGCTTGTTTGCATTTCAGTTTAATACGGATATACTTGTTCTTGTGACGGAGGGTATCCATGAGCGGCGAAAAACTCGATAAAAAATTTTACGAAAAGAAACTTGCAAAACTCCAGGTGGAACTGGTCAAACTCCAGGAGTGGATTAAAAACCAGAAGCTCAAGGTTGTCGTCGTTTTTGAAGGCAGGGACGCAGCCGGCAAGGGAGGCGTTATCAAACGGATCACCGAGAGCCTTAACCCCAGGGCCTGCCGGGTTGTCGCCCTGGGCACACCTACGGAACGGGAAAAAACCCAATGGTATTTCCAGCGTTACATACCTCACCTGCCGGCGGCAGGTGAAATGGTCCTGTTTGACAGGAGCTGGTACAACCGCGCAGGCGTGGAAAGAGTCATGGGGTTCTGCACGGACAAGGAGTACGAAGAATTTTTACGAACCTGCCCCGAGTTCGAACGCATGCTTATCCGCTCCGGCATCATCCTCATCAAGTACTGGTTCTCCGTAAGCGACGAGGAGCAGGAATTGAGGTTTCAAGCCCGCCTGGAGAATCCCACCAAGCGCTGGAAGCTCAGCCCCATGGACCTCGAGTCCCGCAGCAGATGGATGGAATATTCAAAGGCCAAAGATGTCATGTTCTCCCACACGGATATAAAACAGGCGCCCTGGTACGTGGTAAACGCGGACGACAAGAAACGCGCCCGGCTCAACTGCATATCGCACCTGTTAAGCATGATACCCTACAAGGACCTTACCCCCGAACCTATCAAGCTGCCGAAGCGGCAGGACGATACCGGTTACGTCCGCCCGCCCATAAGCGACCAGACTTTCGTGCCTGAGAAATATTAGCCGGCTCCGTAAAGGGGGCCGGC
>SPDA01000478.1 GCA_004525155.1 Spirochaetales bacterium | reverse complement strand
AGATTGTACTTGGGTATTATTCCGAGCACAACATTGACATTTGCCAGCCCCAGGTCCGCGTCCATTACGATTACGCGCTTACCCATCTGGGCATAGGCTATTGCAAGATTAATGGACAGGTTTGTTTTGCCAACTCCCCCTTTTCCGCTGGAGATCGACAAAATTCTCGTTTTGCCGGCCTGGGACGTGCCCGGCCTCGTTTTCATGATTTCCCGTAATTGTTCAGCCTGATCCGCCATTATCTACTCCAACCCTTATCAATTATGTGTAAATTTTTCCTGAATATGTTCCTGATCAACAAAAAATCCGTCAAGATACTTGAGCAGTTCAGGTACCGTTGCCCGGCTGATATCCGAAGGAACACCCTGGCCGTAGGTTATATACGAAATGGATTTCTTCTTTTCCCAAAGCGCGCTCAGAACATTTCCAATCCGCATTGTTTCATCCAGTTTTGTAAGAATCACTGCCTCGTATTTGAAAGGTTCAAACTGCTGCAGGACTTCCTGGATGTCAGCCGTTTTAGTGGTGGCGCTCAAGGTAAGGTGAAACTCCGTCGAACTGCCGTTTAGCCTCCCTGCCCCGGAGACATGCCGGCAGCCTTCCAGCATGTCCTGCATTTCTCCCAGACTCGCGTAATTCTTCGGGCTCCTGCCGCTGGTATCGACAAGAATAAGATCCGCTTCCCCGAACAATTCGAGACGCTTTTTGAATTCCTCCTTCGAATCCACACTGGCAAAAGGAATTTCCATTATCTTGCCGTAAACCTCCAGCTGATTAACAGCTCCTATTCTATAGTTATCGGCAGTTATTATACGCACATCGACAGGTTTAAGGCCGCCTTCACCTATCCTGCCGTAAACGGCCGCGAGCTTCGCGATGGTCGTTGTCTTGCCTACGCCCGTGGGGCCGATGACAGCCAGGATTTTTCTGCCGGAAAACTCTATTTTCCCGTTTACCGAAATGGTCCCTCCAATAAGATCCACCACGGTCCGCTGGACCGTGTCAAAATTATCGAGGGTTTCCAGGGTGAATTTCTTTTTGATTTCATCGAGGATAAAATTAATATAGGCCCTGGAAAATTCGTTCATTTCCAGCAGGCTATCTATTTTTAGCAGTGTGGGATGAGCCTCTGTAATGACTTTTTCCGCGGTGCCGACTTTTTCCTTTAATTCCTGAATTTCTTTCATGACATCCTGAAGGGTCAACTCCGGCTTCTGAACGGTGCCCGCTGCGGCGATAATTTTACGCTTTTCATCATCCAGATCGAGGTTCTTTCTTTTTACCGGTTCCGGCTGAACGTAGCCGGCCATTTCGATGCCTTCCTTTATGCCGAAGCCCAGGAACCCGCCCATGTGCACAGTCTTGAACGTCATTATCTTGGCCTGTTCGCCGTATTTGGTCTTTATTTTTTCCATGGTTTCCTTGTGGGAAAGCCCTCTTTCCACGAAATACTGCATATTCTAACCTCTGCCCTGGAGTTTGATTTCTCCGAGGCTTTCAATCTGGATATCCGAAGCTATTTCGGGAACCGACAGCACGATCAGCGTCGGCGAATCTCGTAAAGAACTTGATTTTACCAGGGGACGCGAAGCCTCAAGACAGAGGATGATGGGATCGTACCCCTGGTCATGCACATTATGTATGGAAGACAGGAGAGCCTTGTTCCAGTTTCTGTGCAGTTCCGGTTCCAGAGCAGCCACAAAACCGCCGGTAGTTTCCATCCTGGACTCGATTATCTTCTGTTCAAGCTGCGGATCCAGGGTCAGGACCCGGAGGACTTTCCTGTCATCCGCGTACTGGAGACAGATCTGCCTTCCGAGGGACTGCCGCACCTTCTCGATTAGAAAACCCGCATCCCTCGATATGGGACCATAATCGGCAAGGGTCTCCAGTATGGCTATCATGTTGCGTATTGAAACCCGTTCGGACAGAAGCCCCTGAAGAACCTTCTGCATAAGTCCAATGGAAAGGGTCTTGCTCGCCTCCTCCACAACGGCGGGATAATCCCCCTTGAGGGCGTCAAGAATCGACTGCACCTCCTGCCTGCCCAGGATTTCGGAAGCGTGGCTTTTAATTATTTCAGTCAGGTGGGTGGCGATAATCGATGGGCTGTCCACTACCGTATAGCCTGCTCTTTCCGCCCTTTCCTTCTGCTGCTCCGTTATCCACAGGGCCGGAAGACCGAAGGCAGGCTCCATCGTTTTTTCGCCGGGGATTTCCTCCGTTTCACGGCCCGGACTTATCGCCATGAACTGGCCGATGCGTATGGCGCTCCTTCCCACTTCGACTCCTTTTATCTTGAAACAATATTCAGAGGGTTCAAGTCTCATGTTGTCTATAATGCGTATGCGGGGGACCGCCAACCCCAGCTCCAGCGCGGCTTCCCGCCGTATACGGGTTATGCGGTCAAGGAGTTCAGCTCCCTGGTCCTTGTCCACCAGGGGAATCAGTCCGTAACCCAGTTCGAGGGAAAGAGAATCCAGCGGCACCAAGGAAGGAATTTCGACAGGTCTTTCCTTCTCCTTTGCAGCGGCAGCCTCCGCCGCTTCCTGAGGTTCCCGGACCTGCCTGCGCGTTATGCGGTAAGCGGCGAAGCCCAGGAGCCCGGCCATGGGAATGAGCACATACCACGGGAACCCGGGAAGAAAGGCGAGGAGAAGGAGAAAGAAGGCCGCTATCCAGTAAATTCTCCCCTGCCGGCTGAACTGAACGGCGATATCGCTGCCAAAACTGCCGTCGGAAACAGCCCTGGTAACAATGAGACCGGTGGCGGTGGAAATAAGCAGCGCCGGGAACTGGGAAACAAGACCGTCGCCTATGGTCAGGGACACATAAGTGTTGACCGCCACCTGCAGGCTCTCCCCGTGAAGGGTCATGCCCACAATCATGCCTCCGATTATGTTGACCATGGT
>SPDA01000229.1 GCA_004525155.1 Spirochaetales bacterium | reverse complement strand
CCATCCGCAAACTGGAATACGAAATTCTCGAGGAAGGCAGCAAGGGCGTTTTAGGGTTCGGGAAAAAGGACTGTATTCTTATTGCCTACGAGGCAGGCAAAAAAGTCAAGGCCTCGGAATTGGACAGCGCTTTCGATCTGGGACTGCATGAAATCACGCATGTTGAAGACATAATCCGCGACAAGGACGGCGAATTTTTCATCCGTTTTGCGCCCGAAGGCGCTCTCGTCAAGGCAACAAAACCCGTGGGCGGCGGCCGGCGCGCATCCTTCAAGGATATCCTTAACCGGCTTAAGGATCGCGGTGTGCACAATATCGATGAAGGTATGCTGGGAAAGGTCGTAAAACAGGCCGATGGGGAATACGTGAAAGTGGGGGAATTTACTTTCAACCCCGCAAACGACATAACCATGAACGTCGATATACGTGATTTCGAAATGCAGGCCTACATGACCATCGAGCCTCCGGGACCGGGCGGTACCGACATTTCTTTCGACAACATCCTTTCCTTTCTAAAGAACAACAGCGTTATCCACGGGATAAAGGAAGACGTTATTCTTCATCTCGAGGACCACCCTGTGTACAAAAAACCGGTTCTCGTTGCCGAGGGAACGAAGCCGATCAACGGGAAGGACGCCAGAATAGTTTACAATTTTGAAACCGATACCCAGAAGGTAAAACTCAAGGAAAAAGACGGCAAGGTCGACTTCAAGGAACTAAACCGCATCCAGAATGTTGTCGAAGGCCAGATACTGGCCAAGAAAATACCTGCCGATGAAGGTACCGACGGAAGGACTGTTACAGGCAAGCTGCTTCCCGCCAAAACGGGCAGGGACATTGAGTTCGGCATCGGGAAGAACGTGAAATTGGCCGCGGACAAAGCCAGCATTCTAGCCCAATGTAACGGCCAGGTCCTTCTGACCGGCGGTAAGGTGAACGTGGAGCCTGTATTTGTCATACAGGGTGATGTGAACATGAAGAGCGGCGGAAACATCGTGCATCTCGGTTCCGTTATTGTCCACGGCAATGTGGAGGACGGATTCAAAATAAAGGCATCCGGAAACATCGAAGTACTGGGAACTGTCGGAAAGTCCCTGCTGGACGCCGAGGGCGATATAATCGTTCACCAGGGCGTGACCGGAAAGAACGAGGGAAAGATTATCTGCGGGAAAACACTCTGGTCCAAGTTTATTGAGAATTCCATCATTGACGCGGGAGACAGCGTCGTCGCCAGCGACGGTATCATCAATTCCCAGGTGGATGCAAACAGGCGGATCATTTGCCTGGGCCGCGGAAAACGGGCTAAAATAGTGGGAGGCCGCATAAGGGCGGCGGAAGAGATTACCGCCGAAAGTTTCGGATCCGTGTCCGGCGGAGAAACAATACTCGAGGTAGGGTATGACCCGAAAACAAAAGCGCGGCTCGCCGAGGTGGAAACGAGGAAAGCCGAGCTTGACAAAGTCCTGGACGAGGTGAATCTGAACATCCAGACGCTTCTCAAATTAAAGAAGGCCAAGAAACAGCTTCCCGAGGACAAGGAAGCCTACCTCCGGGAACTTGGCGCCAAAAAGGCGGAGTACGACAAGGAAAGCGCGTTTCTGGTGGAAGAAATGGCCAATATGCAGGCCTACCTCTCATCTCTCAAATCCAAAGGAAAGATTTCCGCGGCCAAACAGGTTTTTCCCGGAGTCAAAATTTTTATCAAAGATGCGTATCTGGAAGTAAGGAACGAATACAAGTCTACCACCTTCATCAATGAGAATAATCTGGTAAAAATGATCAAATACGAAGAGCCGGACGAGGAATATGCCAGGAGGTAGTCATGCCTATTCAGCCCATAGATTTACAGAATCTTTTTATGAGGATCAGCCAGATAGGAAAAGAACAGGCCCAGGCAAGAGATATTGCCATACAGCATCAGTCGGTACAGAACAGTGAATATGCAAAAGAAATAGCGCATCATGACAGAAGCGTCAACGAGACGGAGGAACTGACGGACGGACCGGAAAGAACCAAGGATAAGGAAGAAGGTGCGGCCGGCAAACGTGAAGAAAAAAAAGAACGGAAAAACGATCCCGGGAACCCTGCGGAAGATAACGGCAGGGAAACAGAGCCTTTACAGGACCCATTCCTCGGACATCATATAGACATAAGCGGTTAATTTCATGATTACCCCTATTCTTATTGTTTCGATGAACCTGGCCGTTTTCCTCGTGTTTTATTTATATATAAAACGGCGCCTTGACAGGGCGCTTAAATCTGACGAAATGGCGAACCGGGCGCGTACGGAAATAAACCAGATGATTCTCGAGCTTAATCAGATAACCGACAGGAACATCAGCCTCATCGAAGACAGGCTCAACGCGTTGACGGAAATCCTGTCAAAAGCCGATAAATCGATTGTTCTCATGAACAGGGAGGTCGAAAAACAGGACAGCAGGGCGGGCGTTTACAGCCATCTTAAACCCAGGTCCCTGCCCGCGAACCAGGCCGCTCTGAAAACTGAGAGCACCGGTACTGCGAAGGAAAAGGTGCTGGAACTGCACAGGCAGGATGTACCGGCAGGCTCAATCGCCAAGATGCTCAATATAACGGTGGCGGAAGCTGAATTTATCATTTCTCTGGGAGATAAAAAAGCATAGATATGGGAAAGAAAACCGGTATCAATCCAGGAGCCAGAACCTCAGTAAAATGCCGTACGGGTTCCGGCAGGACCCATAAGGTAAATTTCACTGATATTACCCCCAGTTCTCCGGGCGCGGGTAAAGGACATGAGAACCGGCGCAGGGCAGAGGGTGCCGGTATATTCAGGAGCGGCGTAGGGTATCTATATGAGCGTTAATGAAGAAAAAACTGAACAGATGTATCCTATGTTTCTTGAGGACAGCGCCTCCATGCTCCAGTCCCTGCACCGGAGTCTGATGAAGATGGAAAGGGAACCGGGAAACATGGATATAGTCCACGATGCTTTCCGTCTGGCCCATTCCATGAAATCGGAGGCGGCTTATGTGGGCCACACCGCCGCGGCGGAGCTGCTCCATACACTCGAGTCTGGTCTGGAAGATATCCGAAGGGGCGGGAAGCCTGTAGACCGCGAAACAATCGATGCGCTTCTATCGAGTGTCGACGGTATTCAGAATGTACTCTCCGCGGATGGCGGGAAAAAAGCCGGGATTCCGGCCGGCGGGAGCCGGGAAGGCGGGGCACCTGATTCCGCCGGTTTCAGCATGTTCGAACTGAAGCTTCTCGAGGAGGCACGGGAAAGAGGCGAGCATTTTTACCGGCTCGTATGCGAGTTCGACCGCGGGTCGTCCATGAAGCACGCACGCCTGTACCTGCTCGTAAGCAATCTGGAAAAAATCGTCAACGTCGTAAAGCTGGCGCCGGATGTGGACGAGGTAAAAACGCTCGAGGAAAACTTCAGTACCGCGGTCGTTTATTTCACCTCCTCCCGGGATTTGGACGCGGTTTACGAGGCGGTAAATATAAACGATATTCTCAAATACCACCTGACCCCTCTATCCTTCAAAAACATCCTTGGCGAAAACGGCTCTGATAAAAGCGGGATACCGGCGGAAGAGGGTAATTCCCCGGAACCTTCCCGGGGCTTCGAACCGGGTCCCGCCTCCGACCAGGTGCGCATGGAAAAGGATTTGTTTGATGAGCTTGTAAGCAATATAAGCCAGTTTCAATACAAGATACAGGGGCTTAAAGAGGCGTCACAGACTTTGAAACCGGCGCCGCCGGAAGAATCCCTTTCTCTTTCCGCCATGTCGGATACCCTGCAGGAGCTTCTGCAGAAAGTGCGCATGGTTTCCCTCAAGGACAAGGAGGCGCAGCTCAGCAGGTTTGTGCGGGAGCTTTCGCGCCAGCTTCAGAAATCGATACTCTTTGTTCCGCTCGGGTTCGGAATCAAGGTGGAAAGGAAGCTGGTGGAAACGATTCACGAATGTCTCCTTCACCTCGTCCGCAACGCCGTGGATCACGGTATCGAGGGAACGGAAGAGCGGGTCGGCTCAGGCAAGAACGAATCGGGAAATATTGTCGTTTCGATAAACGGCAGGAACGGGAGCACGTGCGTGCAGGTCCTTGACGACGGCAGAGGGCTGGAGGAATCCGCCGTCCGCGCCAGGGCTCTTTCCATGGGCTATGGCGAGGATAGACTCCGCGGTTTGGACCTCCTTTCGATTCTTTCTCTCCCTGGTTTCAGTACCAAATTGAATGCTACAGGCGCTTCCGGCCGGGGAGTCGGTCTTGACATAATCCGGCAGAAACTGGTCCAGGTACCCGGCAGCAATCTTCGTCTTTTCACCCGGCCCGGCCAGGGAACCTGTTTTACCCTGGAGCTTCCAGCCCGCTTCAACGTGAGTGTACTGATAATCGGCAAACGGGGAGACGCGATAGTTGCCGTGCCAAAGTCTTCATGCGGTACGGTTGAAGTCTGTGAGGCCGGGCAGTTTACATCCGATGAAAAGGGACTTCTCTGGTACAAGAATCTTCCTGTCTTCACCGAAATGGGCAGGCTGGGGGCGAAAAAACTTCCGTCCGGAACTGGATATATGCTGTTCCTTCGGCATTTTCAGGCTGAGGCCTGTCTTTTCCTGGAGGAGCTTCTTTTTGAAAAAACAATTGCCGAAGATATTTTTAAGGAAGTGGAGCAGGGTAATGCCGCGGTGCTGGAAGGTATAGCCGGTTCCCCCGGTACGAAAATCGTGTATTTTGATCCGGGAAGCATTCAGAAATAAAAAAAACGGTATGCCTGGACGTTCAAAGCATACCGTTCATCCATCGGGCCGGAAAGCCTCCGCCCTAAGCGGGATTTCTCCCGCCTGTTTTTAT
>SPDA01000237.1 GCA_004525155.1 Spirochaetales bacterium | reverse complement strand
GGCAGGGTCAGCCCCCTGCAGGAAAAACAGCTTACCACCCTGGGAGGAAATGTAGCCGCGCTGGAGGTAAAAGGATCCTTTGACGACTGCCAGCGCATGGTGAAAGAGGTCTTTGTGGATGCGGAGCTCTCAAACGGCCTCAATCTTACCTCTGCCAATTCCATAAACCTAGGTCGGCTTATTCCGCAGGCTTTTTATTACATGTACGCGTATTACAGGGTAAAGTCGCCGGATCGGCCGCTGTACTTCTGTGTGCCCAGCGGCAACTTCGGCAATCTCACGGCAGGCGTACTTGCCTGGTCCTGGGGGCTGCCGGCGGCGGGTTTCATTGCTGCCACAAATGTGAACGACGTCGTGCCGGAATACCTGAAATCGGGGAGGTTTACACCGCGGCCTTCCGTTCAGACGTATTCGAATGCCATGGATGTCGGAAATCCCAGCAACTTCGAAAGGCTTTCGGCGATTTTCCGCGGTGACTGGAAGGCCATGAAGGGACTTATTTCCGAAGAAGTGGTAACGGACAGGGACACCCTTGCGACCATAGCCCGGTATTACAGGGAGAAACAGCTGTTTATCGATCCGCATACAGCCGTAGGCTGCCTGGCGGCTGAACGTTTCCGGGATCGTTCGGGAATCGATGCCGATATTGTCACCCTTTCTACCGCCCATCCCGGAAAATTCCTGGAGGTGGTGGAAGAGGCCACGGGTATACAGCCTCCCCTGCCGCCGAAACTGGCGGAAGTGCTTTTGCTTCCCAAACAGGCGGAAATTGTCGGCAACACTACCGGGGACCTGAAGGATTATCTTCGCAGGCGGTTTACGTAGCAGCCCTTTCCATATAAGAACGGGATACTTTCTTGCCGTCCGGGGTACGGTAGGGGTTTCTGTTGTGCTTCAAAAACATGCGGTATTTCTCGCAGGCCTTGTAGTAGTTGTCAGGCCCTCTGAAGGTTGAGGATTCGTCGCAGCGGTAAACTTCCAGCAGCAGGGGAAATAGGGGAGAAGCCATTATTTTCTCGGTACGGTAAGCCGGCAGTTTTGAAACAGCTGCCGGTATCATGTGATCATGCACCAGATAGGACACATCCTGAATAAATGATTCCCTGAAACCAAGGCGCCTCAGGAAACGCTCGGCGATTCTTGAACCGATCTGGGCGTGCTTGTCGAACTGTTTGCCTTCATTTTTTTCCGCCTGGGGTTTACCGATATCATGCAGAAGGAGTCCAAAACTTAAAACCGGGTCCGCAGTTTTCCTGTAATTGAAGGTTTCGAGGGTATGCTCCCATACGTTTCCTTCCGGATGGTATTCCTTGTTATGACTGATCGAATCGAGACTGTAGATTTCCGGCCAGTACTGCTCGATGAATCCGTCCCGAAGCAGGAGATTGAGGCCTTTTTCCGGGTGCCTGCCGGTAAGGACGGCGGTAAGAAGATCCCGCTGGTCCTGGGCGGAAAAAGACTCGGCGTTTCCCGCGGGTTCGAGAGAGAAGGACGGGGGATCAAAGTGATACCTGGACACGAGAATGGCCGCGTCCGCCAGAAGCCGCCAGGACCGAAGCTCGTATTCCGGAGAAAGGGAAAGCGCAAGATCGGACTGTTTTAGATTCTGGTATGCAGACCTCAAGTCCAGGTATTTGTTTTTTTTTGTGTCAAACAGAAAACCTAAGACGGAAAAGGGATTGTTGATCAAGGGCTGCAGGGAATCGTAGCATTTAAAATTAACCGAGACCCCGTCGAGGATGATAAAGCCATCTGCTTCCTCCGTACCCGGAAACTGCAGATCCGGAAATGTTCTTGCCAGCTCTATGAGACCGCTTTCCACGGCCACATAAAGCAGGTGAACATCCTCAACCCGGAAGTAGCTGTCCAGGCTGGAAAAAGAATATAAGTACACGCTATGGGGCAACGTATTCAGCACCCGGACTATACTGTTAAGCACAATACGAGAATACTCATATGAACCGCCAATGTCTATATAAAAATCTGCATGAAGGGCATCCCGGCCTGTTTATTTGTTTTAAAATGCAACCCAGAGGCGAATTTAGGGATAACAATTCTCTTCCAGGTTTGTAGATTCCTTTTTAACATAGGTATACAAAATTATAAGTACTCATGGGCAACAAACAGATTGGGGCGAAAATCAGGGAATACCGCAAACTGAAAGAACTCTCCCAGATCAATCTCGGGGACCTGGTTGAGGTTTCCTATCAGCAGATACAGAAATATGAAAAAGGCAGTGCAACGCTGACGGTCGACAGGCTCTTTCAAATCGCCGGAGCCCTGGAAATACCCGTATCGGCCCTTCTTACGGGTACCGAAGGCTTCGAAGCGGGCGAGTCGAAACTTCAATACAGCGTTGCATATCTCTCCAGGGTGGAAACAGAGTTGATTCAGCTGCTGCGTAAACTGCCTGAAACCGAGACGGTAACCGCCCTTGCAGCATTTATCAAAACGCTGCTCTAGACCCCCGCTTAATTAAGGGGATCCGTCGTCCCCGCGGCAGGATACGCGTTCCAGGTAAAGTTATCCAGAACTGCCATGGAATCGTAGATGCCGTCTCCCTCGTCGTGTATCGAATAGGTCAGCGTAAACTCCTCCCCGCCCTGGATCGGCCAGGATGTCCTGAGCCACCCTGTGGAGCCGTGGCCGTCATAACCCGTACCCGTGTTCGGAATGGGATGGAAGGGATTTTCAAAGTAGTTGTTGTCCACCTCGATTGAATTTCCCAGGGCGTCGAAGGAAATATTCGTCGTCCTTCCGCCGTTTGTAGAAGGGGCTTGAAGAATCGCGTAAAAGGTATCGTTGAAATTTTGGTTTACGTAGGACGGATATTCGGCTGAGAAAAAATTGAAGTCGAAGGAAAAACTCTTCGCCCAGGCCGGCGCCTTGAGCTTCAGCACTACCTGATGGAGGTCGAAGACGTTTTGACCGCTTCTGGTCATTTTCCTGTTCCCGGAAAATTCCGGCTGAGGGTCGCGGTACACCCTGTTGCTTACCGGACTGGAACCTGTATGTTCCATTACCTCCACGGGCCCGTTGCTTACACAAAGGAATTTGTACCCCTCCATGGGTGTAAGCCTGGTGGACTGACCCAGTCTCGAAAGGGTCTTTACGGCGACCCCCGGCGCATCGCCCAGTACGGTGACGTCTGAAAGCGAGTCTGAAGGTATCCCCAAGACCGCGGGGATGGATTCGCTGAATTTGTCCAGACTTCCGGGAAGCTGTTCTCCCTTTTCGATAACCGTTTCGTATTGTCCGCAAAGCACGAGGATTTCGTCCAGCTCAGGGTCCTTGAGTACGTTGTTTATACCGGAAATTTCCCTGAAAGCCTTGCCGTAAGCCTCCCGGTTGCTCAGGGCGTACTGGTTAAGGGGGTATTTTATCTCTTTCAGCATTTCCGCGAAAGCCACGATTCCGTCGCCTTTCATAATCTGCCGTGCATCCGAAACCATGTTCGCCGCGCTGGCCTTGTAGGACGCGGTCTTCGGCCCTCCCTGAAGGGGCGTATACTCGGCTTCGAACTCGAACACATCATTGGCCGCCGCTTCCAGGCTGCCCGGTGCCTTGACTTTCATATGGTATATCATCTGATCGTTGGGAGAGAGATACTGGGGCACGATGTCCGCGGCGCGGGTGCTTATCTGTTCCCCGTGGAACTTGACGATTTCCCAGCCCGGAGGCAGGACCATTTTAAGTCTGATGTTTTTGAGGGCGAGATCAAAATTAGCCAGAAAGTTGGGCTCTGCCAGGATCCGGCCGATTTCCTGCTCGGAATCGATAAAGAGGTAGGCACCCCGTCCCTTGTCTGTGAGCGTGTTCATAAGGGAATCGTTGAAGCCTTCGCCCACACCAAGGCCTGCGAGGTATATACCCTGCCTGTCCGAGTCTTCCGCGTATTTGGCAATCTGCGCAGCTGCGGTTTCCCCGGCGTTGGCGGCCCCGTCGCTTAAGACCACGACGCGGTTTAAATATTTAAAACTGTAATTCTTTTGGGCAAGCGCAAAGGCGGCGGCAAGCCCCTCCTCGATATTGGTTACATTGTCGGGGATAAGGTCCGCAAACACCCTGGTCTGCAAAATTTCCGCGGTACCGGCGCCGGCCCTGTGCGAATCCAGGATTATCTTTGCGGTTTTATTGAAGGTTACGATGGAAATTATATCTTCCGCAGTCAGCTTTCCCGCGAAACGCCGGATAAAGCTTCCGGCCAGCATCTCCGGTTCGCCTGCCATGGATCCGGAGGTGTCCACAAGAAAGGTTATGTTGAAAGGTTTTCTGTTTTTTTCTTCGATGTTCCTGCTCCGTATCGCAACTTGAAGGGAAATTTCGCCGTCCGCAAGCGCGCGCATCTGGGGGATGATAAGCAGGTCCTTATCCGCAGGCGCGGGATAGCTGAAGGAATAATAGTTAAGAAACTCGTAGGTTCGGATAACGGCAGGCTGAACGTATTTGCCGCTGCGTATGAGTTTTCTTGCAATAACGGGGGAGGCGGCCGAATTGCTGTCGTCCGCGGAGAGGTATTGTACATTGGGTTTGGGCTCTGCCTTGGCCGCTGCTTCGGGTTTAACGGCCGCTGCTCCGCCTTCCTTCTTGAGCGGTTTGCTCATTTCAGAGCCGGATGCGATTGAGGAAGGTTCGCCGGGCGCCTGGGGAGCGGCATCGGCAGCCTCGGCAGCAGGCGCGGAGGATATTTCTTCAGATGAAATCCCGGAAGCCTGGCCTCCCGGCTGTGTGCTTGGGGCCGGCATTTCCGCCATTTTTGCGGAT
>SPDA01000014.1 GCA_004525155.1 Spirochaetales bacterium | reverse complement strand
CCGTGAAACTCGACGGGACACCTCCCCTTGAATCGAGGCTTGCCTCCTGGTATCAGCAGAAACTGGAAAAATGAGACCCCGTCCGCCCTGCGTTGACAGCTTCCCAAGCCTGTATTACTATTGTTTTCATAAGATAAATTTCATGGAGGCTTTTAATGGCAACTGTAGAAATGCGTAACCTGTCGAAAACTTTCGACGGCGGGGTGAAGGCGGTGGACAACGTCAACATCAATGTTAATGACAAGGAATTCGTTGTTCTTGTTGGCCCCTCCGGCTGCGGAAAAACAACGACACTCCGGATGGTCGCCGGGCTGGAGGATATTACCTCCGGCGAATTGTACATAGACGGAAAACTGATGAACGATGTGCCGCCCAAAGACAGGGACATCGCAATGGTTTTCCAGAACTACGCTCTGTATCCCCACATGAGTGTATACGACAATATGGCTTTCGGGCTCAAAATCAGGCGTTTTCCCAAGGCTGAAATAGAGAGCCGGGTACGGGAAGCGGCAAAAATTCTCGATATCGAAGGCCTTTTAGACAGGAAGCCGAAAGCCCTTTCCGGAGGACAGCGGCAGCGTGTCGCGGTAGGGCGGGCCATCGTGCGTCACCCCAAGGTGTTCCTCTTCGATGAACCTCTTTCAAACCTGGATGCAAAATTGAGGGTCCAGATGAGGGCCGAAATATCGGCGCTCCATAACCGCTTGAACGCGACCATGATCTACGTAACCCACGACCAGGTGGAAGCCATGACCATGGCGGATAAAATCGTCGTCATGAAAGGCGGTCTTATTCAGCAGATCGGAAACCCGCTCAAACTGTACAACAACCCGGTCAACAGGTTTGTTGCGGGATTTATCGGTTCACCGCCCATGAATTTTCTGGCTGTAACCATTCTTGAAAAAAACGGCAGCGTGTTCATGAATGAGGGTGATTTCGAGATTGAAATACCCGCACGGTACAAGGAAAAGCTTAAGGCCTTTTCGGGAAAGGAAATTACGTTCGGTATCCGACCGGAAGATTTGCTTTTCGTGGAGAAGGAAATACCCGGCACCACCATACCTACGGAAGTATCGGTCATAGAGCCGCTGGGCGCAGAAATCCACCTGTATGTAAATACGAAAAAACACAGCATTATTGCGAAAGTCTCGCCTGAACATCAGCTGAAAATCGGCGACAAAATCTGCTTCAGACCCAATATGGATAAAATTAAATTCTTCGACCTTGAAACGGAAAGGTCCCTCTTTTTCGAGGATCAATAGGAAACCGCCGGCCTTCGGGCCGGCAAATTTAAAACGGTACATTCATCAGCGGATAGCACGGAGGAACAGAAGTATCCGGAGCCCTCAGGAAAACCGGGGCAGCGTTTCGAATGACCCCGGAGGGTTTTTTTTCACTTTTTTTCGGGCGCGACCTTCGGGGCATCAATTTTTTCAATTATTTTTCTGGAGAGTACCTCCGGCCACCGTGGAAGCACCATTGCCGCGTCACCCTTGTATTTTTCAAGCAGGACGTTGAACAATTCTTTTGCCTTCGCCAGATCTCCCGTTTTGTAATGGATAAAAGCTATTTCATACTCTGCGGCGGCGCCCTGTATATCATCCGGGAACCTTTCAAGAAATGCCTGATAATAAAGAAGCGCGGTTTTGAAATCATTCCTGTCCACCACGGCGGTCTGCGCGCGCTGAAAATATTCGGCCGGGTTCAGCCCTTCATCGATTTTCAGCGGCGCTGTCGCGCAGGAAGCAAGCAGTAAAAAAAGAGAACAGAAAGCACATAATGATATAAAAGAGAGAGCGGCCTTTTTCATCTATAATTAACCTTATATTTCAGCAGAAAACCGAAACGCAGCATTCGGCCCTACAATGAATAAATTTCGTCCTTGATAGGAAGGGTTTTTTTAAGCTCCTTTATATATTCCCTGGCATCTCCCATGGGAATATAGTCGTCGCAATTGTCGACGCTCCTGCGCGCGACGGTGAAGTATTTATAATACTTTTCCTCTCCGAGTTTCTTACGCCATCGTCCCGCATCGCATCGGACCCTCAAGTAATACTGGTTCCCATTTCCCATCGGGGTCCTAAGGAGTTTACAATGGATGCAATTGGCGCAGAAAACCTTGTCTGCGGTTTCATCAACTTCATTAAATGGAGCACCATGGCTGTCTGCCATAAGGTCCCTCCTTTGTGGTGTACTTATACTAACATAATCGACTTTTTACCGTCAAGTATTAAGCAGGATGTGCGATAAGTTCACGATTTAAAGCCATTTTATGAGTCCCGGCAGAAAAGGGTGTATCAAATGCGGATGCTTGGGTATGACCCTCACGGAATATCCCTGCTTGCCCGTCTGTTCGCAGATTACCTCAACGGAATATGCCGTTGAATCACCTTTTTTTCCGATGGGAGCCATCTCGGTTCTCAGGGGATTCTCGAAACTATCCCTTGAAACTATATGCCCGTATACGAGTTCAACAGCCACATCCTCCGGAGAGAGCCGGCCGAGCTGGACATGGGCGTCCACCTTCAGCCTGTCCCCGACCTTGTGAACCGGGGAATCGCTGCAGCACATATCCTGTATTTTTACGCTGCCCCACTCACCGCGGACCTTGTCCAGGTATTTCGCCAGATCTTTACCAACCCGGAAATTTTCCCCTGTAAAGACCCCGTAGTGTTTTAGGGCCGGCAGATAAAACTTGTCGGAATATTCAAGAAGCATGCGCTGGCTGGAGAACTGTTGGCCGATGACACGCATGCATTCCTTCATCTTGCCTATCCACTCCCGGGGGAGGTTGTCGCGGCCTCTGTCGTAAAAGGCCGGAACAATCTCTCTCTCCAGCAGATCGTACAGGGCCTTGCTCTCAACTTCATCCTGAAGGTTCTGGTCTTCGTATTCCTCGCCTGCGCCGATAGCCCAGCCGATTTTTGAATTCCAGGCTTCATCCCACCAGCCGTCCAGAATCGACACGTTGAGCACACCGTTTATCGCCGCCTTTATGCCGCTTGTGCCGCTCGCTTCCAATGGACGTCTGGGTGTGTTGAGCCACAAGTCGCTGCCGGAAAGCAGATGTCTTGATATGCTCATTTCATAGTTTTCCAGAAAGACTATCTTGCTGCGGAATTCGGGCCTGCTTGCCGTATGGACGATTTCGCGGATGAGTTCCTTCCCCGGTTTGTCGTGGGGATGAGCCTTGCCGGCGAAAATGAGCTGAATGGGCCGCTGGGGGTCTGAAACAAGCTTCAGGAGCCTGTCAGGGTCCTTCAGCAGCAGAGTGGCCCTCTTGTAGGTGGCAAACCTCCGGGCAAAGCTTATGGTGAGGGTATAGGGGGACAGTACATCTTCCGCATGGGCTATGCTTATTTCGCTCGAACCCCGTTTTTCAAGCTGTTTTTTCAGATTCTGCCGCGTAAAAGCGACGAGCCTTTCCCTTCTGCGCTCATGGGTGCGCCACAGTTCCTCATCCGATATCCTGTCCATCCTGTTCCACAGGGTCAGGCTTGTCGGTTCCTCGTAAAACCGCGGGCCGAAATAACGGTCGAGAAGGTCCACCATGTCGTGCGAAATCCATGACAGCGGGTGAACGCCGTTGGTTATGTGGGTTATGGGAATTTCATTGAGGTTGAGGCCGGGCCAGATATTTTTCCACATCTCCCTCGAGACTTTTCCGTGAAGCCTGCTCACACCGTTGTTGTAGGCGGAGAGCCTGAAGGCGAATAAAGTCATGCAGAACGGCTCCCCCTGGTCCCCTGGATTCTCCCTTCCGAGTGCAAGAAAATCCTCCCAGGCCAGCCCGAGGTCCGTAACGCATTTCATGAAGTACTTCTCCATGAGATACACGGGGAATCTCTCGTTTCCGGCAGGAACCGGCGTATGGGTAGTAAAAATATTGGTGGGCCAGAGTACCTGCACCGCTTCTCCATAGGTAAGCCCGTGGTCCTTTACCAGTTCCCGCACACGCTCGAGAATAAGAAAAGCGGAATGGCCCTCGTTCATGTGCACAACCGCGGGATTAATCCCGAGACACCTGAGCGCCCTGATGCCCCCTATTCCCAGCAGAATTTCCTGCTTCATCCTCATTTCCGCGTCCCCCCCGTAGAGGGCAGCGGTAATGACCCTGAGTTCCTCGGGATTATCGTCGATGTTGGCATCGAGCAGGTAAAGTGAATTTCTTCCGACTTTCACCTCCCAGATATGGACAACAACCTGTGAATCGCCAATATCAACGGAAACGGTACGGGGTATGCCGTCCTTGTCCCTGCAGAGTTCCACGGGCATATTGTACCAGTCGTTTTCAGGATACATCTCCTGCTGATACCCGTCCTGGTTGAGGTACTGAACGAAGTATCCCTGCCGGTAAAGAAGTCCCACACCCGTAAGCGGAAGCCCTAGATCGGAGGACGTTTTCATATGATCACCCGAAAGAATGCCGAGCCCGCCGGAAAAAATCGGCAGGCTGACGTCAAGTCCGTATTCCATGGAAAAATAGGCAATCGTGTTGTCCCTGCTCCCCTGGTACCAGGTTTCCGCGGATTTATACCGTTTGAAACGCTCGTACACCATCGAAATGGCCGCCAGAAAGGAGTCGTCCAGGGCCGCTTCGTTGAGCCTTTCCTGGGAGACCAGCCCGAGCATCATGGCCGGATTCTGGTGCGATTTTTCCCAGGCCTCGTAATCGAGACGGATAAAGAGGTTGACGGCGTTAAAATTCCAGCTTAACCAGAGGTTCTGGGATATTTCCTCCAGGGGCTTTAAGGGTTCGGGAATATTGGGCCGCACGGTGTACGAAAAAATCTTCATATGGTTTCCTCATGCTCATCGAGGATGTTGATGCACACTCCCGTCCCCCTGGTGGTTTCCAAACGGTCGATTTCTTCCAGGGCTTTCGCAACGTCGCCTTCCTTGGCCCTGTGGGTGGTTATGACAACCGGAACAATACTGGCGGATTCGTCCTGCGGCTCTTTCTGCAGCACCGATGAAATACTGATGCTGTACTTTCCCAGTATGGCGGCCAGGGCCGCGAAAACGCCTGGTTTGTCCTCCACCATGAGCCGCAGGTAATACCTGCTCACTATGTCCTGTATGGGCAGCTGCACCGCGGCTTCGGACACATCAGGCCAGATTTTGAGGTTCCTGAACACCGCATCCGCGGTTCCGAGAGCGCACGATACAATATCCGCCACCACGGCGGAAGAGGTTGCCGAACCGCCGGCGCCCCTGCCGTAGTACATGGTGTGTCCAACCACGCTGCCGTAGACGCTTACCGCGTTAAAGGGACCGGAAACCCAGGCTAAAGGATGGTCCTGTGCGATAAATGTGGGACGGACCCTCAGGGATATGCCGTTTTCCATGCGTACGGCGACTCCGAGCAGCTTGACGGTGTATCCGAGTTCCCTGCCGAAAGCCACATCCGCGGAATCCAGGGTGTCGATACCCTCTACGGGAATTTTTTCCAGGTCCACCCGCCTTCCGTAGGCCAGGGAGCCGAGAATGGCCAGCTTGTGGGCCGTATCCATGCCGCTTACATCCAGGGTCGGGTCCGCTTCCGCCAGGCCGTCCCTCTGGGCCTGTGCCAGGACGTCCTGATAACTGCGCCCCTTCTGGGTCATTTCCGTAAGAATATAGTTGCAGGTACCGTTCAGGATACCGAAAAGTGCGTCTATCCTGTTGGCGATAAGGCCGTCATACAGGGCCCTTATTATGGGAATGCCGCCGCCGCAGCTTGCCTCAAAAGCGAGGGCCACGCCGTTCTTCCTTGCCAGCGGATACAATTCTCCGCCATGGTGGGCAAGAAGGGCCTTGTTCGCCGTAACCGCGTGTTTACCGGCGGCCAGTGTTTTTTTTATGACATCCTTCGCAAAACCGGTCCCCCCGACAAGTTCCACTATTAATTTTATGGACTTGTCATCGAGGACTTTTTGAAAATCCTTTTCGAAGAGGGCCTCGGGAAGCCCCGCTGCCCTGGCCCTGCTGAAATCGATGTCTACGATGCTCGTGAGGGTAAGAGGTACTCCCGTTTTTTCGAAAAGATACCCTTCATCCCGCACCAGGGCGGAGGCCACTGCCGTTCCTACAGTACCGCACCCGATTACTGCGACACCAAATTTCTGTTTCTCCATGTACCGAATCTCCTTTAATGCAGAAAAACCGCCCTTCAAAGGCCGGCTTTCATCCTACGCAGGGGAGTAACCTATGTCAATCGCGCCGTGCCGATGGACACTGGATGTATTTTTTCATATCATTGTCGCCCTAGGCAAAAGGAGGCGGGCCATGGCGGAAAACGAAAAAAAACCGGAAAAGAACGTAAAAAGAGAGCAGCCTGTTCAGGAAACCGATAAACCGCCGGAAAAGGCAAAACCCGCGCGCAAGGTCGTGGACGAAATTTCCACGGAACGGAAAATTATCGAAGAAGGCAGCTTCCTCAGGCACCTTTTTAAAAAAATCCGCACCCGCGAAATCCGGGTTGTACGCGGAGGGCTTGGAGGGCTCCGGCAGGAATACGAGGAGTTCCACGAAAAAAAAGAAAGCACCGTCCGGAAATACGCAACCTATGAAGCGGTCATCGCAAATGCCACCGAATCGCCCGAGTTTTACATTCTCCTCATTCTGTCCTGCCTAATAGCTACCTTCGGGCTCTACCAGAATTCGCCGGCCGTCATTATCGGCGCCATGATAGTGGCGCCCCTTATGGGTCCCATTCTGGGCTTTTCAGCGGGGGTGCTCTGGGGCAGCGGAAAAGTGATAGCCAACACCCTCCTCACGCTTGTAAAAGGGGTCGTCATCGTTCTGGCAATCACTTTCCTTATCACCTACGCCATCCCTTACATATCCATAACCGATGAGATGCTCGGCCGCACCAGACCGAGCTTTGCCGATATCCTCATAGCCATAGCCAGCGGGCTCATCGGGGCCTATGCCTATGCCAATAACCGCATCTCTTCCGCCATACCGGGGGTGGCTGTTGCAGTTGCACTGATGCCTCCCCTGTGTACCGTGGGCATAGGTCTCGGCATGTTCAATCTGGAAATCGCGAAAGGAGCCGCCCTGCTTTTCGCCATCAATCTTGTCTGCATTTCCCTTGCCGCCCTGGTGGTTTTTTATCTCATCAAGCTCAATCCGGAAGATGAAGAATCGGAGGAATTCGGCAAGGTCAGAAAGCGGTTCGTGAGGCAGACTGTCATTTCCACAATCCTGCTGCTTGCCATATGCGTTCCCCTGGTTTTCTTCACCATTCCAGCTATCAGGACAAACAAGGACAAGGAAATAATAAGCAAGGCCGTGGTTGCTCGTTTTCCGGAAGAATCGATCTATTCCCTGGATATCACGACCGACGCAAAATCCGAGACATACCACGCGCGGCTGATTCTCCTGAATCTCAAGCCGGGCTCCTACGGCATCCTGAAAGACGAGGTTCTGCAGGATATAAAAAAGATCATGAAAAAGGAGCGGACCGTAACTTTGACCGTATTTTTTCTGGGCGACGAGCAGACCGCGGCCCTTGTGTCGGCGGAAATTCCGTAAATAGGCATGAATATTTTCCTTAGTTTACAGCTCAACTGAAATGTGATACATTTTACAGAGATATTAGACATTTTATATTCAAAGACGGGAACCTTGTTTTCCGCAACAGGTAAAAATTTTAGGGAGCCAGGTCGTTGCCAATTAAAAACCAGCCGTCGACTGCCGACAAATGGCATTCGGCAATCGAAGCAATAACCGAAAGCATGTCCATTATTTCAAAAGACGGCATTGTACTGGAAATCAACAGTGCTGGCTGTAAAGCGCTCGGGTTGAACCGGATAGACATTATCGGTAAAAAATGCTGCGAACTGTTTCATGATCAAAACCCTGCCCGGCCGGAATGTCCCTGCGAACGGTCCCTCAGAACAAAGGCAAAAGAAACCTTCGAATTCCTGATCGATGGAAAATTCAGCCAGGTGACGGTTTATCCCATTCCCGATGAAAAGGGAGAGGTCCGTGAATTATTACATGAAATAAAAGATATTTCAGAACGTAAAATGGCGGAGATGGCGCTTTCCGAGAGTGAATATTTCTTCAAGGAGTCACAGCGCGCCGCATTCATAGGCTCCTACAAAACCGATTTCGTCACCGGGGTCTGGGAATCATCCGAGGTCCTCAATCAGATTTTCGGCATAGATCCGGATTACAGCAGAAGCGTTCAAAGCTGGCTGGAAATAGTGCATCCCGGCGACAGGGAAATGATGGACCGGTACCTGAGAGAAGAAGTCATTGCGAAGCGACAGCCGTTTAACAGGGAATACAGAATTGTCCGCAAGTCCGACGGCGGGATCAGATGGGTTCACGGCCTGGGTGAAGTCACTTTCGATAGTGAAGGCATTATTCTCTCCCTGTACGGCACCATACAGGACATTACCGCCCGCAAACATACAGAGGAAGCCTTGAAAAGCAGCGAAACCCGCTTCAGAACGATGTTTTCTCAAGCTCCCATAGGCATTGAGTTATTCAACTCGCAGGGGCTGTTGATAGATGCAAACAAGGCCTGTCTGGAAATGTTCGGGGTGAACCATTTCCAACAGGTGAAAGGGTTCAAACTCTTCGAGGATCCGAATGTGCCGGCCGATGCAAAAAAACGTTTATTACTGGGTGAATCGGTCAGATTCGAAACGCTGTTTGATTTTGAATTAATTAAAAAACTTGCCCTGTATGCGACGACCAAATCCGGCCAGTGCTATCTTGAATGTTTCATAACCCGATGGGATGTCGGCTTTGAAGACCAAAACGGGTATTTAGTGCATGTCAGCAACATCACGGAACGGAAGAAGGCGGAAAATGCGCTTAAAAGCCTGGTCCAGCAGAAGGAATTCCTGATGAAGGAACTTCAGCACAGGGTTAAGAACAATCTTAACCTTGTCAAAGATTTTCTAAGCCTTGAAACATCCAAAATATCGGAGGAGAAATCCCGCAGGGTTCTGGAAGAGGCGCAGGACCGCATTCATTCTGTGGCTTCTGTTTATGATCAGTTATACAAATCTGATGACTTCGGCAGCGTCGATCTGCAGCTATACATTCAGCATCTTGCCGATTCCCTTTTCAAAACCTATGCCTTTGATACGGATAGAATCAGGCTCTCCGCCAGTTTACAGGGGGTCCGCCTGAATCATGAACGGGCAATAATCCTGGGGCTTATCCTGAATGAGCTTTTGACGAATTGTCTGAAATACGCCTTTCCTGACGGAAAAAAGGGAATAATCGGTGTTGACTTGAAGGAAACGGAAGATATGGTAATACTGGTCATCACGGATGACGGCATAGGACTGCCCAAGGGACTTAACGTGGAAACCCCGGACAGTTTCGGCCTGCTGGTGGTCAAAATGCTGACCGCACAGCTCAGCGGAACAGTCGAAATCGCAGGCGGAAACGGCACCGTGATAAAAATTGCCTTCAGCAAATAAATAAAGCCGTCAAACGAAAAACAAGGAGGGGAATTCCGCTCTTTTCACAGGCCCACCGCCTGCCAGATACCGTCCAGCAGCACCATGCGCTCCCTGTACCCCGCCTCCCGCATGAGAGCCTCCGCTTCAGGAAAAAAAGCGTCGATGGTTGTTGGCGAATGGGCGTCCGCGTTAAGCACCAGGGGAATGTTTCTCTTCCGGCATTCCCTGAGGATCCATAATCCCGGGTAGGTTGTATCGACTTTACCCCTGGACCAGCCGCCGGTATTGACTTCGATAAAAACGCCGGACTGTGCCGCGGTATCCAGAGTGGACAGGACTTCCTCGAGGTACCAGGAATCATCCTCCTTAAAATAGAAGGCCCTGTTGTTCTGGAGCTTGACGATATCCATGTGGCCGAGGATGTCCGGCCTGTGTGCTGTGAGCATCTCCCGCATAAGGCTGAAGTAGCGGCTACCCAGGGCAGGCGCGTCGCTCTTGAATTCCCGGTGAAACAAAACCTCGAACTCCTCGCCCGGGCTGTCCACCGTAAGATGCCTGTTATCTCCGGCCGTCGCAACGAAATGTACGGATCCCAGGGTATAATCGAGATTGCATGGTTCAAGCTCAGACATACCGGGGAAAACAGTGCCGGGAATGTAATCAATCTCCAGGCCGAGATAGATCTGGATCTGTCCCTGATACGCGGATTTGAGCCGGTTTATCTCCCGCACATAGTGTTCCAGATTCTCACGCGCCATAATCCAGGTAGTGGGAAAAGGCACGGGCGCGTGGCTCGAAAAACCCAGGGCCTTAAACCCGCGACTGATGGCTTCCTTCACGTAATCTTCAGGTTCCCCCTTGCCGTCGCAGAACCTGCTGTGGGTGTGGTAGTTCGTGAGGTGCATGAGGCATTCTATGCATAAACCATCTAAAAAAACAACTGCGGCTGATACACCTGCTGCCGGCGCCGCCTAGCCCGTGATCGGCAGCCCGATATATAACAACCCGTTTTCCTCTTTCACGGCATAGGTCTTAAGGTCCTTTACTGCCGGCTTCCGCAGCGCCCTGCCTGTTGTAATATCGAACCTGGCATTGTGTTTCGGACATTCTATAATCGTTCCGTCCAGGTACCCGAGGCATAATTTCGCCTGCTCATGCGTGCACAGACCTTCGGTGGCATAATACCTGTCCTTGAGACGGTAAACTGCGTAGGAACTGCCTTCAATCTCTGAACCGTACACATCGTCCACTTCAATCTCATCGGTTCTGCATACCTTGACCCACTTTTTATCATCCGCCATCCTTGTTTTCTCCTTCACCCGTCCCGGGCAGCGTCCGTGCAACGGAAAAGCCGGGTTCTTTCCATTGTCTGAGCAGTGCCGGAAAAATTTCAATTAACAATGCGCCCGCGAGAGAAGGGTATTCCGAAACCATCTCAGCCTTGATGCGTCGGCTCAGAGCGGGAAGAGCATGAAAAGGGACCAGCGGATACATATGATGCTCAACATGGTTCTCCATATTCATGAACAGAAAACTGAAAACAAAATTACAGCGGACGGAACGCGTGCAGAGGCGGTGGTCCCAGACATTCTCGTGCATTCCGGCATGCTGGGACAGAATAAAACTCCATTGCAGAATTCCGCCGTAAAACCGGGGCAGCGTAAAGAACAGCAGGGGAAGAATGCTCCGGGTCAGTATGGAAAGAACAATAACCGCTCCATGGAGAGCCAATACGGCGCGGGCGGACCAGAACAGGGACCGGTACTCCTCTTTCGGCACATAGGCCCGCACCTTTTTCGAGGGAATGCCTACGGAATGCAGAAAAAGGTTGATAAGCGCAAAAGTCCCGTTGTATAGATAGAAAAAATCCAGTACGACAAAAAACAGATTGGGAGGCCTGTCCGCGGGAATCTCGGCATCAACGCCCCTCATCAGGGTATAGGAGTGGTGCCGCGCATGGCTCCATCTGAAATCAACCGTATCCCTCAGTTCCATTGCTCCGCAGAAGAAATAGAAGACATCATTTACCCAGGATGTTTTGAAAGCCGTACCGTGGCTCGCTTCATGCCACCTTGCATTTCCGCTTGAATAAACGACACCGTAGAGGAGAAAGGCCGGGATTGCCCACAGCGTCGGCCAGGTATAAAATGCAAGGTAACCGGTTGCGCCCAGCAGCAGAAACCATAGGCCGAAGTAAAATGCCGCATGGTAGTTATCCCTCTTCAATAATATTTTCAAATCTTTTCGCGGTACATTACAGGTAAACCATTCCTTTACATCCAGGACTTCTTCCGGTCTTGTCATTACCCCTTCCTCCTTCACAGGATACGTGTCCCTTTCAAACAACAACAGGTTCGGTTCTGCCGTATTCTCCGGTTCTCAGCCTTCGGACAGCTTCCGGCAGGCAGGACAAAATGTCCGATGCCGTCATGCCGTCCTGCCCCAGCCTTTCCGCGGCAATGTCTCCGGCCAGGCCGTGCACAAAAACCCCGTTCCGCAGAGCCTTGCCGGTCCGGTCCTCCCCATCCCCCGAAAAAAGCGCGAACATGGCGGCAACGGCGCCCGTGAGAACGTCTCCGGAGCCGGCCGTAGCCATGCCGGAATTGCCCGAAAGGTTTATGAAGACGGATCCGTCCGGCATGCCGGCAAGGCTGTGCGCCCCTTTGAGGAGGATATGACACCCGAACCGCTCAAGGGCCCTGCAGAGGGAGGTAATCCTGTCCGCCTCCACCGACGCCGCATCAGTCCCCGTAAGACGCGCGAACTCCCCCGCATGGGGCGTGAGAATCGTGGGAAACTTCCGCTTGGCAATTATATCCGGTCTTTCCACCAGAGCGGTAAGCGCGTCGCCGTCGAGGAGCAGGGGCTTTTCGATGTGCCCGGCCAATCTGAAAACAAGCTCCCGTGTTTCCCGATCCAGCGAGATGCCCGGTCCCAGGACGACGAAATCAGAATCCGCCGAAAGGCTTAAAAGTTTATCCGCGTTTTCAAGCGCCAGGGAACCCTCCGCGGTTTCTTCCATGGGATGACAGACCAGTTCCCTTGCCTGCATGGCCGCGTGTTCGCATACCCTTAAAGGGGCCGCAAGCCGGGAATAGCCTCCCCCCGCCCTGAGCATCGCCATGGCGGCAAAAAGCGGCGCTCCGTAATAACCCGCGGCGCCTGCGATAAACAGGGCATGCCCGAAACTGCCCTTGTGGCCGGCGGGGTTCCTGGGAGGCAGGGTGAGAGCCTCGTTTGTTTCGGCGCGGATGCCGGAACTGCCGTAATGCCCGGGCGGAAAGGAGATGTGGCTTACGTAAAGCCTGCCCCCGTTAGAGGCGCCCGGGTACAGCAGGTTTCCGTACTTGGGCAGACCGAAGGTCACGGTGGCCAGGGCCCTGACCGCCGTTCCCAGGATCTGCCCCGTGTCGCCGTTCACTCCGGAGGGTATGTCCAGGCTTATCACCGGTTTTCCGCACCCGTTCATGAGGCGGATAAGGTCTGCGAACAGGCCGTCTACAGCTCTCGAAAGCCCGGTACCGAAAAGGGCGTCGACAACCGCGTCCGCCTCCTCTATTCCCGGGAGCAGATCCGCCGAGGCGGAGACCTGAATTATCAGCAGATTCATTTTCCGTATAATGGCAAAGTTGCGTTCCGCCGCGCCTTTAAGCCTGCTCACATCTCCTGCAACGGCGACCCTCACCTGCCT
>SPDA01000008.1 GCA_004525155.1 Spirochaetales bacterium | reverse complement strand
GATGTACCCCCCGGGAACAAGGGATGCGAGCAGGAGACTTGCGAATTCCGCCGTCAGGAGCCTTCTCTTTTTATGTTTTTTTTTGGGCCAGGGATCAGGAAACATGATATGGATGCCGGAGAGACTTTCCGCCGGAATCATGCCCGCAAACACCAGGGCGGCATCTTCGTTGATAACCCTTACATTGGTAATTCCCTTTTCATGGAGCCTGTACACCAGCTTTCCCAGGCCCTGCAGAAAGACCTCCAGGCCGATAAAATTATCGAAGGACCTGCGGACCGCCGTGCTGAAAAGAAAATCCCCCGCACCGAATCCGATCTCCGCAAAGACCTGCCGGTTATTGCCGAAAATTTCCTCAAAACGGACGCCATTCCCGCAGAAGGGCACGCAGTACCGCGATCCGAATTCTTCCAGAACCTTCCTGTAGGTTACCGGTAATTTAACCGAACGGAGGACATAACTTCTGATTTTCCAGTCTGCCAAGGGGCGGTTTCTCCTACAGTAATCTCGAAAGCTGCTGACAGATAAATTCAGCTTTTTCAGAGAGTCCGATAATGTTCGATTTAATGCGCAGCATCTGCGGCTTCTTCGGATCGAGACCCGCGCTGCCGCCGCTTTCCTTTATGAGACGGAGCACCTTGTCCACGGAAATAAGGGAAACCTTGGCAAACTCAATCTCGATTTTTCCGGCAGATTCCTTCATGGAGGCAATATAGAGTTTCCTGCAGATTATCTTAAGCTCTGCCAGGGAAATAAGGCTTAAAACCTCCTGCGGAGGAGGTCCGAAACGGTCCTCGATTTCCGCGTACAGCGATGAGAGCTCCTGATCTTCGGCAATGCCGGCGATTTTTTTGTAGATTTCCATTTTTTCCGCGGCCTCGGATATGTAGGTGTCCGGAATATAGCCGCTGTAACTGAGTTCAAGGTAAACCTCCGGCGGCGACTCGGTTTTCTCTTCGCTCAAATCCGAAATGGCCTGGTCCAGGAGCCGCAGGTACATGTCAAAACCCACGGAAAGAATGTCGCCGCTCTGCTCCTTTCCCAGCAGGTTGCCTGCGCCCCGTACCTCCAGATCCTTAAGCGCAATTTTGAATCCGGAACCGAGGGCGGTGTGGTCGGAAATGATGCGCAGCCTTTTCATGGCAATCTCCGAAAGGCTCCTGTTCTGCGGATAGAATAGGTAGGCGTAGGCCGGCTTGTCGGAACGGCCGACCCGGCCCCGGAGCTGGTACAGCTGGGAAATTCCGTACATGTCGGCCCGGTCGATTATTATGGTGTTTACGTTCGGTATGTCTATGCCGTTCTCGATGATGGTCGTGGAAACCAGCACCTGCGAACCGCGGTGTATGAACCGGTGCATGACATCTTCCAGTTTTTCAGGGTCCATCTGCCCGTGGGCGGTATCTACAAAGGCCTCGGGAAGCAGGGACGAAAGGTATCGGCTGACCTGGTCCAGGGATTCAATCCTGTTGTGCAGGTAGAATACCTGTCCGCCGCGGGAAAGCTCCTTCCGTATGGCGGCAACCAGCATGTTCTCGTCGAATTCGAGGATGTGCGTCTCTATGGGAAGCCTGTTCCTGGGGGGGGTCGTAAGAAGGGACATGTCCCGTATTTTCAGAAGAGACATGTGCAGTGTCCTCGGTATGGGCGTGGCCGAAAGCGTAAGACAGTCTATCGAGGTTTTAATTTCCTTGATGCGCTCCTTGTCCTTTACGCCGAACCTCTGTTCCTCGTCCACCACCAGGAGACCCAGGTTTTTAAACTGCACATCTTTCTGCAGAATCCTGTGGGTGCCGATGATGATGTCCAGCGCACCCTCCTCCAGTTTTTTCAGGGTCTTTTTCTGTTCCGCCCTGGGAACAAACCTGGACATCATTCCTATCTGCACAGGAAAGTGATTGAAGCGTTCGAGGAAATTTTCAAAGTGCTGTTCGGTAAGAATGGTAGTAGGCGCCAGAAATGCCACCTGCCTGCCGCCCATGACGGACTTGAAAGCCGCGCGCATGGCGATTTCCGTCTTGCCGTAGCCCACGTCCCCGCAAACCAGCCTGTCCATGGCGTTCGCCGTTTCCATATCCGCCTTTACTTCAGCTATGCAGCGGAGCTGGTCTTCCGTCTCTTCGTAGGGAAACGACGCCTCGAACTGCATCTGCCATTCAGTATCCGGACCGCAGGCAAAACCCGGCGTTGTTTTCCTTCGCGAATAGAGCTTGATGAGTCTTTCCGCAAGATCGTAGGCGGATTTGAGGGCCCTGCTTTTACGAGCCTCCCAGGACTTGCCACCCATCTTGTCCAGCCTGGGGGAGCCGCCTTCGCTCCCGATGTAACGCTGGACCAGATTCACCTGTTCTATGGGAATAAAAAGTGTTTCCTCGTCGGCGTAGGCGAGTTTTATGTAATCCCTTTCCACTCCCGCAGCCTTTATACGGTCTATGCCTTCGAATTTACCGATACCGTAATTGACGTGCACGATGAAATCCCCCGGGTTTAAATCCACAAAGGTATCGATAACGGCACTGCGTACTTTTTTTAAAGACTGGGGAATCCTTCTTTTCCGGCCGAAAATCTCGCTTTCCTGTATAGTGACATGCTTCAGCTCGGGCAGTGTGAATCCGGAAGAAACATTGGCATTGAGTACCTCGAGGGCGTCGTCTTTGAGCATGTTTTTAATACGCTCCGCCTGGCTGTCGGAATCGGCGAAAATGGAAACCCTGTAGCCGTTTTCGGCGTACCGTGCCAGTTCCTCCTTAAGATAGGTGATGTTCCCGAAATACGACCTGCCCTCTTCGCAGGGAACGGTAATGAGGTTGGGGAAATTCTGTTCCTGCGTATCCAGGAGGGGAAAATATATTTTTCGATCGGCGGTTTTAATAATTTCGGACAAATCGAGGAGTACCGATTCGGGCCGTACCATGATTTTTCCGTCCCTGTTGAACTTTCTCGATAATTCACTGTACTCGCGGTTTAAGGTCTCCTCCCCGGACAGGAGCCGTTCATAATCGATAAAAAGGATTACCGTCCCCTCACCGGTATAATCCCTGAGCGAGGCGGCTTTTTCAAAACTCAAGGGATAATACAGTTCCTGCCCGGCCGTCCCTTTTCCGAGGCGCAGAGATTCGAGCAGCTCTTCAACCCCGGCCTGTTCGAACCCGTCTTGAAAAAGACGGCCCTTAAGCGCCGAAAAGCGGTCCTCGTCCCAGACAATTTCCGATACAGGATAAATGCGGAAGGAATCGAATTTATCCAGGGAATTCTGGGTCAGGGAATCGAAGGTACGTATCTCTTCAATGGTATCGAATTCGAATACGACCCTGATGCCTTCTTCCATACCCGGAAGAATAATGTCGAGGACCTCTCCCCGCAGCGCAAACTCGCCGGCCACGGTGGCCTTGGGCATTCTCTCGTATCCCATGGAAATCAGATCTTTTTTAAGCGCTTCCGGATCAATGCTCCGGGATACCGACAGATCGATCATCTGCCGGCTGAAATTCTCAGGCGGAGGAAGGGGCGTCAGGAAATTACGCAGCGTCGTGATGACGCAGCTGTTGGATTTTTCCAGCAGCTCGGATAATATGGAAGTCCTGTTACCCAGATTGACAGCGCCGGGGCTGTATTCCTGATAAGGCAGCGCGTCGAACCAGGGAAAATAAAGCACGTCGCCGAAAAAGGAGCTTGCATCCTTGTAAAGAGAAAGCGCCTCAGCTTCCGTGGGTACCACAATCAGCCAGGGGTCCTTCAATTTCATCTTGAGATGAGCGATAATAAAAGCCAGGGCCGAGCCCTTGAGCCCCTTGAGGCTGATGGGGAAACTGCCCTTTTTGTAATATTGATTAAACTTGAGCAGAGGAGTATATGTATTAAGCGACTCGGACAACTTTTTTAAGAATAATGTTATCATCTTTTCTTTCCGAAGATTAAACAGATATATTTGTTTTTATAAGGATATTTAATATAGCAATGAGCAGACTTAAATACAAGAAGCTAAACAGGCGTTTTTACCCGGGATTTCCCCTTTTACCGCTGCTGATCCTTCTTTTTCTTGTCTGCGGCTTATCTTTTGCCGTTGGAGAATCCGTAATCAAGGTAGAAGTAAGCTACTGGGACAAGACTATATATTACCAGGGCGACCCTGTCTGGGTAAAGATTGACGTGGTTAATAACAGTCCCGGGATATTCCGCTTCAAGGTCGCCGAACAGCGGGTATTCAATCTCAATTTCCGGGTGGTAAACCTGTCAAACGTACAGATGGAGAATACCAGGGCTTTCGGGATAATTAAAAACAGGAACATCCCCGCTTTTTACAGGGAAGTAAGTCTCACTTCCGGGGAGCGGTTTTCCTTTACCGAGAACCTTACTGATTATGTGGATCTGTCGAATGCAGGCGCCTACCTGGTGTATGCGCAGTTTTATCCAGAACTCGATACGAGTCCCGGCTCTTCGTATTTGCTTTCGGACAATTTTCTCGATCTGAGCATTCATCCTTCCACGGGACCGGCTGCGGCAGGCTCCGTGCTGCCGGAAACCCGGGCTGAACTGCTCCCCTTCGAGGACGAATCCGTCATGATGTATCTGAAGGACCAGTCCCTGGCGCCGGACGAGGTAGTTGATTATATAATCCGCGCCAGGCAGAAGCGCGAATGGGACAAATTCTTTGCCTATATGGACATCGAGAGGCTTCTTCTGCAGAACTCGCAGGAAAAGCGTTCCTACCTGCTGCTTTCCGAGGAAGACAGGAGGATGCGTCTTAAGGAGTACAAGGAAACGCTTAAACTCGAAAAAGACGTAAGCGGCATTCTTTTCTTTCCCCATGAATTTACCGTTACAAAAACCGAGTATACCAAAGACGAAGCCCGTGTTCTGGTGGAGGAGCTGTTCAACCAGCGGACCTATACAGAAATAAAGGATTTCACGTATTATCTGTACAGAAGGGACGGTGTCTGGTTCATTTACAATTACGATGTATTCAACCGGGGAACACGCTGAGTGAAAATACTTCTTGTAGTCGAAAAGCCCGATATCAGGGACCTCCTCATAATTCACCTCAAGCCGCGGGGGTTCGAATTCATCTGTTACGCGAACCCCATCAAGGCCATGGACAATATAGAAGAAGTCATGCCGGATATAGTGATGTTCAGCGCGGAGGACTTTCCCCGGCACTGGAAACCTTTCCTGAACCTTTTACGGGAAGTAAAGAGGAAGGAGGACTGCATCTTTATACTGCTGGTGGGGCCCGTTTTTCCTTTTGAAGAAGCCGCCAAGGCCTCATACCTCAAGGTAAACGGTATACTCAGCGAAGATTTAAGCGATCAGAACCAGCTCAAGCAGGTTGAAGGGCTCCTCACCAGGTACAAGCTGCTGAAAGACAGACGTACCAATGACCGGTACATTCCCGGCGGCTACGCCGAACTGGAATTCCTTTTTACCCATCCGGAGACGCGTAAACTGATTACCGGCTCCATTTCCGATATTTCCACAGGCGGCGCCAGTTTCAATCCCGATAATCCTCATCTTACGGAAAATCTCAAGATCGGCAGCGTAATACCCCTGTGTACCGTGCGTATAGAGGACAACGTCCTCTCCCTGGTCTGCAGTGTAATACGCAACCATCAGCTGCTGTCCCTGAAGTTCACAGATCTCCACCAGGACACTCTCGAAGTAATCAGGGAATACATACAGAAATCGATGGATAGGCAGAAAAATAAATCTGCGGAACAGGATGCCTCCGGCCAGGCCGGCTAAAATCCGCAAAGGCGCCCGGAAATTCAGCCTGTCCTGTGCGTACGTCCTTATCAAAAGGGCGGATACTCGGGATAATCCTCCATCCGCAGCTGGGACATGGTGAGAACCTCGTTCCTGTTGCCGAAAACAGCGATGGTTTGTTCGAACTGGGCCGTCAGGCTCCCGTCCCTGGTCACCTGCGTCCAGCCGTCGTCCAGGACTTTGAGGCTGTCTTCTCCCAGGGAAAGAATCGGTTCTATCGTAAACACCATCCCTGCAACTATGGGCTGACCCGTCTGAGGTTCTCCGAAATGCAGCACTTTCGGCTCCTCATGCAGGTCCTGACCGATGCCGTGGCCGGTAAAATCTTTTATTACCCGGCAGCCGTACTCCCCGGCTTTTTCTGAAATCACGGCGCCCAGATCGCCGAACCGTAACCCTGCCCTGGAGAGGCGTATACCCGCGCATGTTGCCTGCCAGGCGGCTTTGACAAGCCTTGTCTTATCGGGATCACGGCTGCCGCCGGCTATATACGTCCATGCCCCGTCCCCGCACCATCCATTTTTTTGAACCGCAACATCTATACTGACTATATCCCCCTCCCGGACGAGGTAATCTCCCGGCACACCGTGCGCTGCTACATGGTTCACCGAAATACATGCCGCCGAAGGAAAATTATTGTAGCCCTTAAGCGCCGGCTTTGCCCTGTTTTTTTCGATGAATTTTTCGCAGTAGTCGTTCAGCTTGAGGGTGGTTGTGCCCGGAATTACGTGCTCCGAAAGAGACATGAAAAGGGATTCAATTATCCTGCAGGGTCCCCGGAGACGGGCAACATCTATGACTGTTTTCAGTATTATGCCGCTCATGTGCCGGGGAAAAGGTCCGTGCGGAGTTTTTCCGCGCCGTTTATGTAAACCGGTACCGGCGAACGGCCGGACCGCTTTCTCGCATGCACCAGAACACGGATAATATCCCGGGGAGATTCATCGAAAACGGCTTCCTGCACCGTGAAAAGCGGTGTTGAGGCGAATTTTCCTGACCCGCGCAGAAGGGTAGCCGGATTGGCAGCGGTCAAATCTACGGTTACGGAAATTACAATGCTTATAATGCGGTTTTCCTTAAGCGAATTATTTTTGAGCAGGGTATCCATAAGCCCTGTTATCGAATCCCCGATAGCTTTACGGGTGTTCCCGCCCACTACGGCTGCTCCGCGAATGGCATAAATCATGGCAGAACTATACAGCAGTCATCCGAGGCAGTCAATCGAACCGGATATATGCCGATATTACGGAGAAAGCCAGTCTCCCATAAAAACGGTTAGGGCATATACCGCCCCCCCTGCTGCGAAACCCGCGATAAAAATAAAGTAGCGGAGAATCCGCGCCCTTCTAGACGCGACAGAGTCGTAAATCTGAACTATAAAGGAATAGATCATGAGAATGCAGAGGGCAAGGCTTAAGTATTTTATGCCCGTAAGCAAAAACAGCTGCGTGGACTCGGTAAACCGCTGCCTGCTTCCTATAAAAAACAGGATGATGAACTGCAGGAAAACCACCCACACCCCGAGCCCCAAGCGGGTCGTGAGCGAAATAAGCCAGGGGCTGGGGGTTCTTATTTTTTTTCTCATGATTTATTATAATATAAACGATATGCCTTGAACCATAGGCACAATATTCGTACAATCAATGCAGGGAAAATGCATAACAGGGAAACCGGATGAAGAAATTTTTAATAACATTTCTGCTGCTGATAATCGCCGGCGGAGCGGTTTTTTACTTCGGATGGATGCAGATACGCATTCCAGTCAACTCCTATGCCGTGATTTTTTTCAAAACCGGCGGATTTGAAAAAAATCCGGTCAAGGCTGGCGATTTCATCTGGCGCTGGAAAAAACTTATACCCACAAACGCGACAGTCTTCGTATTTCCTTCGGAACCCGCGGAAAAAACCGCAGTCATCGAAGGGGTTCTTCCTTCGGCCGCCGCTTATTCCTCCATCATGGAAGGCGCACCGGACTTCACCTACCATTTCGAATTTTCCATCCGGCTCAGCTATAGTCCCGACTCTCTGCCGGAGCTTGTGGAAACCGGCGCCGTTTCGCCCGAAACCCTGGACAGCTGGTATAAGGATCTTTCCGACCGTCTGGCTCAAAGTACCGTATCCCTTATGAATGAAAGAATTCAGTCCGGAAGATATGCCGCGCTCTCGGATTTTTCCCTGGGCGGCCTCGAAGAGGACCTTCTAGCCATTTTGAGGAACAACTACACGGAAGTTACGATACTCAGCGTAACGCCCGTTACAGTCAGGCTGCCGGACATGGAATTGTACGAAATCGCGAAGCGCAATTACCTCGACCTGGTCAGCCTCCGGCAGAATATTCTTTCCGACGAGACAAAAGCCCTGACCAGAACAGAAGCTCTGGAAACGAGGCGCTTAAGCCTTCTGGCCCAGTACGGGGAAATGCTCACGAAATATCCCATTCTTCTCGATTACTTGAGAATTGAAGCGGCCCGGGACGGTTTATCAGGTTCCTTTCTCGATTCTGCTGATGTTGCGCAGTAGGTTTCCGAATTTTTCTATGGCGTCGCTTCTGCTTCTCAGTAGTTCGCCTAAAGCTTCCGATTTTCCCTTAATATAATAAAAACCGCTCAGCCTCTGCTTGACGACTTCGGTGGGGCTCGAGAGAATTTCGTCGAATATTTTCTTGAGCTCGAAAAAGCCTTCCAGACCCCGGTCTACCAATCCCTGGGCAGTCTTGTCCTTCTGGTTTACCAGGCCCCTGAAAATCCGCTGGTGTGCCGGTTCGCTTGCCAGGGAAACGCGGAGACGCTGAAAGAGTTTTCCGTCCTCCTCGTCGTTGGATAGGGAAATATCGAAAACCCAAATCTTTTCTTCCACATCCTCCAGGGCCGCGGCGCTGGCGAGAAGCCTGTTAAGGGGCAGCCGGTTGTGCTTCAGCATCCCCATGCTTAGAATCTGCACGATTTCCTGAAGGTAGGTGTGATAATACCAGCGTATAAAATTATAAATAACATTGAGTGTACGCACATATGTAAAAGTGGGCAGACCGAGTTGTTTAAAATCGGTACTCAGGTAATCCCTGTAATTCTGAAAAGGAATAAGCTTCTGTCCGGTGAAAAGTTCGCCTATTTTTTTTTCAACTACGTTCCTGCGGACATCATCGAAAATCTCGTCAATAACGGGAAGCAGGGAAATGCGGATCATGGACCGGTAAAATTCCCTCAGGTCGAGTTTGGGTATATAGAAGATGAGCTGAAAATACGGGTCCTGCCGGAAATACCGGATAAGTTCCACGAGAGGAACGGTTTTCGAAAAATTCCTGATTTCCCTGCACAGTTCCGGCAGGTTTCCGGAGATCGGGTTTGCCTGGGCAGATTCGCTTTCATCATTTTCTTTTTTATCCTCGATGCTCTCCATCATGTTTTTCGAAAATCCGGGGTCGAAAACGACCGGATCCGGCAGCTTGATTGCCGTGTACACGGCGTAGAACATCTGTTCCATGAACTCCAGGGCGACAACGGCGGAAGCTGATTTAAACTGGGGTGTTTTATCGCCCGGTTTCGGCGTAAAGTGGAAAAGCCTGAAAAAAGCGAAATAAGGAAACAGGACAACATCCTTGACATAATAAAACGGCAGAACGTTTTTCTCGATTTCCAGGAACAGCTCTGCGGACAGGGCGTCAACATACGTATCTATGCGGCGGATTACAGCGCTCCTTATGGCATCTTTCCTTCCTGTTTCGGAATAGATATCTTCCATGGCCTGCTGATCGATGAAATCGGTCAGGGTTTTTTTGCTTTCAGGAATCCTTTCATTGAGGAGCGCGAAAAGGGCTTTCTCAAACACTTCCGGTCTTTCCCACAGATTTCGGAAAAGAGGGATAAGAGCGAAGGATAAGGAGTACAGCCGGAAAAACGCTTCCGCAAATTTAGGATACAGGTTCCGCAGTTCGAAACCCGTAAGACCGGGGTTTTTCCTGTTGATTTCGGACTGAAGCTTATTGAGTCTCATGGAGATAAAAACATCCTCCTTGTGTTTTCCCACGATAATTGACCGCAGCCACAGCATAAATCTCGTAAATATGGAGGATCGTGCAATTTCCTGCTCTATGAGGAGTTCCCTTTCCTGCTGATTCAGGTCCTTATGATAGACGCTTTTCTCGCGGATTTCGTCCAGACTGATCGATTTCTTGATTTTGTCGAGAAGATCCTTCCTCTCACGTTCCGTCAGGCTCTTGGATAAATCCCGAAGCACACCGGTTTCTGCCATAAGCTCTCCCTAAATCTCCGTCACCATAATAAGCCGGCCCGTTTTCATCGTTACAGAAAAATCATTCCCCGTCATTTCGTTACTGACACCTATATCTCCCCTGTTCCACCGGAGTCCGTCCAGCGGCCACCGTAAGCCTTTACTTTCCATTATATAATCGGCAAGTAAACGCAGATCGGACAGCGAATCCATGTCGCCGATTACCTTTTTCAAGCGTACCCCCAGCTTTTGAGCAAGTTCCAGACCGGAATTTACGTTTGGGGCATAATATAAGAAATATATACCAGACTTGGCGTTTTTATTGAAGGGCCTGTTTTTTTAAGGAGGTGAAAAAATCGGTCCGTGCTTAAAGCACGGACCGGATATGCCAGGGCCTCGCTATCAGCGGATACCCTGCTCTATAAGCGGTTTGAGTTCCTTAATATTCGTGGGGGTCACAGCGCCTGCTGCCGTATTGATATGGAGGCCCGGAATTTTGTACCTGTAGGTCATGACGATCTGGGACACGGGCAGGTATCCCTGCAGGTAGAGCACCTGATCCAGAGTGGCTGAGATGTACCCCTTTTCAACACCTTCAATGGTCGCCGGAGCCAAATCAATGCCCCCTACGGTGATGTCGCCTGGTTTTTTACCAACGGCCTGCAGCACATTGGGTATAATTGAGGTCACTGCGCCATGCTGTGTTCCGACAGCCTTCGTATCCGGATTTCGTTCCAAGTACGCAGTCAAAATCGGTATACCGAAGGATGAATCCGCGTTAACTTCAGGGGATATTTCCAGCTTATCAACCTTCAGACCGGCCTTGACAAGGGCATCGTACATACCGGTTGGACTGTCCCTGCGACCCGGTTCTGAAAAGAGACCAAAAACGACAGCCTTGTCCCCGGATTTAAGATTTCCGAGTCTCACCATTATTTCACCGGTCATGTAGCCGCCCGCGTACAAATCAACACCGGCATAGCCGAAACCTTCCGGCTGGTACCTCTTTTCGAGACCTGGGAGGGGGGCGTTTCCTGAAGTAACAAGAATGCCGCGCTTCCGCGCTTCCTCGACAAGCGGTGCGAATGCGGCCTCTCCGGGGTGGCCCATGATAACGATGCCCGCAGGATTCGCCGCCAGAGCTTCCTTGAACTGTGAAATCATTGTTTCAGCCCGCCACTGCGAATACTGCTCAATAAGCTTTATGTTTCCAAGTGCCTTGGCAGCAGCCCGGGCGCCGTTTGTCCTCGCCAGAGTCGCACCATCACCCTGGGTTCCGCCCATCTGCATGTAAATTAATATTTCTTTTTCTCCGGAGATGGGTTCCTTGGCTCCGCCTGCGAAAGCGAATCCGCTTAACAGAACAGTCAGCACAAAAAACACCGCCATACATTTCAAGAACCTATTCATAATAAATCCTCCTGAAATATTTTTTTATGCGTATAAACGCATATTTCCGTTTTTTCATTGCAGGCTAATCATCGCTACTGGCCTCTCCAGCCCGGTTAGTAAGATTTTGTAAGGACTGCTTTCTCCTGAACTTCCGTACAGTGCCTCTAAGGGACTCACGGCTGACGACGATGTTTAATATTATGGAAAACGCCATGACGAGACCACTGACGAGACGAACCCAGTATCCTCCGATACCTGTAGCGACAACACCGGCCTCTAGGGAGCCAATTATAAACATGCCGAAAAACGTACCCACAATAGTACCGTATCCGCCGGCGATAGAGGTACCGCCGATGAAAACGGCAGCCATGACAGGCAGCAGAAAGCCGGCACCCTGGGTTGACCAGAAATTAGCCATCTCGAGGGTCAGGAGGATGCCGCCGAAGGCCGCTAAAACGCCATGTATGGTAAAAAGTGCAATCTTGGTCCCCTCGACGTTAATGCCTACGACCCGAGCTACGCTTTGGTTATCGCCAATGAACATTATCGCCTCCCCGAATTTATGACGGTTTAAAAGGAACCAGATCAGGACCGCCAGTCCCAGGGCCCATATACTTTGCACTGGTACGACGCCACCGATGCGGCCGACAAACAGGATGTGGAGAAACCTTCCCCTAATATCGATGATGTTCCAGGAAAGCCCTTCGCATATGAGGGTCGTAAAGCCGTTCCAGAAGAACTGCGCGGCCAGGGTTGCCATGATGGAGGGTATGCCTATTTTCGCTATGAGCAGACCGTTTATATACCCGGCCAAGGCCCCGCCCGCAAGAGCGAGGAATAGTCCCAGCAAAGGACTGTTGAATCTCTTGAAAACGAAGGAGAACAGGAAGCCGGAAAACGCTACAATAGCAGGAAAACTCAGGTCGATTTCTCCCGCGGTGATCACAAGGGTCAGACCGAGGGCAATCACCAACTGGGGGGGGACAGTCTGCAGGAAAGACATGTAGATCCGGTACCCGGAAAAGACCTGGGTAGCGGTAGCAAGAAAGATGAGTATGAGAATTACAAAAACAATAATAATGGGAAAACTTTCGATGCTGTTGATGAAACCCTTTTTCTCTATGGATTTTTTCATCATTCCATAGTCTCCTTAATGCCATGGGCATAATCAAGAAGAAAAGTGCTCAAGTCATTCAGTGTAATGTCCACCTTTTCAATGTTGCCGACCACGCACCCCCTATCCAGAATGACAAACTTATCCGATATCTCATATACATCCGCCATATTGTGGGAGATATAGACACAGGCCTTGCCGCTTTCCTTTATCTTGTGCACGAAGTTGAGGACCTTCCGAACCTCTTTAAGCGAAAGAGCCACGGTTGGTTCGTCGAGGATGATTAGGTCTGCATCGAAGTACATGGATCTTCCAATACAAACTCCCTGGCGCTCGCCGCCTGACAATTTATTCACCTTCGCATCGACGTTGATGCCTTCTCCACGGAAACCTATCATATTGATAAGAATGTCGTTCGCGATACGCTTTTCCTCTTTGACGTTGATGAATCCTAAAAACCCGGTTATCTGACGTCCTACAAAGAAATTCCTCCACAGGTCCTGCTTGTCCGCAAGGGACTTGTCCTGGTACACCGTTTCAATTCGCCACTTATGAGCCTGTTTGACGTTATAGTGGCTGAGAGTTATTTTTTCGTCACGGATAAACAGGTCGCCGCTCGTAGGAGGAAACACACCGGTTATTGTTTTTATTAGGGTGGATTTGCCCGCTCCATTGTCTCCGATAAGCCCGACAATTTCGTTTTTCTTTACTTCGAAATTCACTCCGCGAAGAGCATGGACTTTTCCGAAAAATTTATCCACATTTACCATGCGCACCGCGTAGATGTAATCATTTTTCATGGTATCCACTATCGGCTAACCTCCTGTGCTGCCACTACAAATCATAATAAAAAAGTATTTCACAGTTATTTCGGAAAGAAAATGGATGTACCTGCAATTAGAATAGAGAAACCGGCAATTGGGCTTTAATTTTGTCTATCATTATTTTACAAACATGTACGCATGATGGACTTTTCAGCAAATGCAAACTTATTTTTCAAGGAGGCGCGAATCCCTGTATTTCGAAGGGGAAATTCCACGATATATTTTATACAGGCGGGAAAAATAATAAGGATCGTCATACCCAACCAGAAAGGCGGCCTCCCTGACGTTCATATCTGGATCGAGAGACAGGTACTTTTCCGCCTTTTCCAATTTTATTTCGATCATCACCTTTTTGAAACTTTTATGCAGTATATCCGTAAAAATGTGGGATACAGTGGATATGCTTTTCCCAACAAGTTCCGAGGCCTCCCTGATGCTTAGGTGCTTTTCGGGCTGGTTTCTCGCGTAGGTGATGATTTTTTCCACGACCAGGTTGCTTTTAAGTGTTATCAGGTTTTGGGACACAATATAGTCCACTATCAATCTGAAAAGATTCTGGATATTGTTTATCTGGTCCTCGGAAAAAGACGGCGTTTTCAAGTAGGAAATGACAAGCTTTTCCACCGAACCGAATTTCAATTCGTATTCCTGCAGTAGAAGACGATCAAGTTTTTTTTCATTTCTGTACTGCCCCATCATAAAAAATCCCAAATGGATACCGTCGTAATATATAGGAATAATGGATTCGATCATGCCTGCGTAACAATGCCAGGTGAGGAGATCCTTTTCAATAAGTGCTTCCTTACGTTTTTTCTCGTCCAGGGTCAGGCACTTTTTTTTCTTATCGAGGGCATTCCTTACTATTTCGCAGAATTCATTACAGGGTTTGGAAAGACCTACAGCGAGTTCCTTGCCGTCAGTAGACAGAAATCCAATTCTCATATTAAAAGATGCCGAAAAGGCGTCAAATATTTTCTGTACATCGTCTTTTAGAATTATTTCAATGGTGCTAGGGATCATCGTATCTATTATAGAACCAGGATTCGGTTGTTGTAAAGCAATTTCCTGACTATCGGAAACCGCCTGTCTTTTAAAGCTCCGTCACCATGATCAGCCGGCCCGTTTTCATTGTTACAGAAAAATCATTCCCCGTCATTTCGTTACTGACACCTATATCTCCCCTGGTCCACCGGAGTCCGTCCAGCGGCCACCGTAAGCCTTTACTTTCCATGGTGCATACACCGGAGCCGGCCGGAAAAAATGAAACCTGCCTGCCGCTGTAACCCCTGCATGTGAAATTGCCCTCTATACTGGCAATATACGTATCATCCGTGTACCATTCCTTCGGACCCGGGCTTCTGTCGAACAGCGCCAGGATTCCGAGAAAATGGTCCATACGGCCCCCTCCCCCGCCCAGAATTATTACATGATCGTATCCTTCCCTTGACAGCAGGCTGAAACCGAGTTCCGTGTCGGTTTCGTCCTTGTCGACACGGAACCTCAAGATCTCTTCTTTTTTATAATCGGCAAGTAAACGCAAATCGGAAAGAGAATCCATATCGCCGACTACTTTTTTCGGCCGCACCCCCAGCTTTTTCGCGAGTTCAAGACCGGAATCGGCGGCAATTGAATAATAGCCGTCTTCCAAAAGACGGGAAATCTTGTCACGCGCCGGACCATTGCCTCCTATAAACAGCAGTGCTCTCATGATTATATCAAATCCCCCAGGCCGAGTATCCCTCTGGCCGCCCGAACACCGCTTGCCCAGGCAGCGGTTATTCCTCTGCTTGTGCCGGCCCCGTCTCCGATCATATAAACATCCGGCACAGTCTGAAAATAAGCGTCGCTGAATACGGGCCTGTTTGCATAGAGTTTTATTTCCGGGTAGTACATGATCGTACTTGGATGGAGCACACCGGGAACTATCGTGTCCAGATATTTCAGTGACCGCCAGACAGACCTCAGGATTTTGGCGGGCATGGCAAGACTTACATCTCCCGGGGTACAGGACGCCAGGGTCGGCTTGAAATCGTACAGATCATTATTGAAGGTGGAGGCCTTGGATCTCTTGCCGAGACGGAAATCCCCCACGCGCTGCATGATGGGCCTTCCG
>SPDA01000438.1 GCA_004525155.1 Spirochaetales bacterium | reverse complement strand
TTTGGCTGGTTAGAAACCAAACCGACGGTTCGCTTAAGCATAATAGCTCCGGTGAATCCTCTTCAGCCCGGCCGGCATTTTTCTCACCGGACAGCAGTTTGTTTTTCGGCGCCGATTGGAACAGTTTAAAAGTATATAAAAGAGACACAGTAACAGGGGAATATGTTTTTAAACAAGCATCCGGCCTCGCTGATACAGTGGTTGACGGTACTATCTCCGACGATGGTAAATATTTATATATAATCGACGGCAACCGCCTCGTTTGGTACACGTGTAATTCCGATTCGGGGGACATTTCACAATCCGGAATTTTTAAAGACACCAATGAATTAGACCAGCCCTGGGATCTGGCTTTATCACCGGATAATAAGCATTTGTATGTATTGAGTTATAATAACAGTTCAATTGCCGCTTTTTCCCGGGATCAAAGAGGAAAAATAAACTATATCGATAGCTACGGCACTAACGGGCTTTTCCATCCAGGAGAAATAGTGTTATCACCCGATGGAAAATATATTTATACCGATTCTTTTGCCCGTTATAAGGGATTTTATCTGTTTTCTCGAAGCAGTGCGACCGGGAAACTCACTTTTGACAAATACTATGATAACTCATATGGATATGCTGCCGAAGAGTTGATGATAACCCCGGACGGTAATTATCTGTTTGCTCTGACAGACAGTGAAATCGGCTGGTACCGTATTAACCGGGAAACCGGGCGGCTGTCCGATATTAAAACATACACCAATGATGCCATAATAAAAGCCAAAACCATGGCCATGTCTTCCGATAACAAGCATCTTTATGTAAGCAGCTGTCCTGATTCAGGTGAACAAGCCATCCTCTGGTTTGCCTGGGATCCGGCTAAAGCGGAACTGATTTTTAAGAGTCGGTATCAAAGCGACGAGTTAGCCTATGCCACATCAATAGCTATCTCAAAAGACGGAAAAGACCTCTATACCGGCGGCAGGGCTTTACTCTGGTTTAAAAGAGATCCTGTATCTGGCTCTCTTACCCTGAAAGATACTTTTATAAAAGATGAGGCTCACGGATCGACGATAGTGATTTCGCCGGAAGATGACAATGTATATGTTACTAAAGCAAAATCTATTATTACGTTCAAGAGATTTACCAATACCGGGGAACTTTTATACTTAAATAAGTTTGAAGATGATACCAAATTATCCTGGGTAATCTCCTTCGGCATTTCTCCGGACGGTAAAAACCTTTATCTGCTTGACGCCAACCTGGATAAAGTGTTCTACTTTGACCGGATACGGGAATATTAGCGAACTTCCCATGTTGATCAGAAACTTAGGACGCTTGCTTGACCGGCATCATTGGATTATGCCTATTAGGATTAACGGTTAATGACAGGTTGTTATGATAAAAGCATCAAGGGAATTGGTCTTTGAAAAGTTATGTTTTTAACCTGTAGTGGGTGGTTGTATACTGATCCTGACCTTACTGGATAATCCGGACCAATAGTAATGTGGCCAAATTGTAGCCAACGCCGGGGAAAAACCAGGCAAAGGGATACAAAGCCGGGTAAAATCATTATGACCTAAACCGCTATCCTGTATAAATTACTTACGGCCACCTCTCCACCCCCCGCCGTGCGGCTGTCGTTTCCACGGTTTCGTAAAACGTCCTGTACAGAGTATTTTTCCATGAAGCCTTATCGAAATGGTCTTTGCCGGAAAAACGGCAATAGTCGGTTTCAAAACGGCTGCTTATATTTTCATGAAGCAGTTCCCAGGTGTGGATAATGGCATCCTTCCTCTTTTGTAAGAGAACTTCGGAGGGAAGTTTGTCGCTTTTGCTGTTGTTCACTTTCGGATCAATCGGGAAAAGGTTCCAGACTGAATTGTCGTGCCTGAGGGAAAAAGGAATGCCATGGTCTACGGCATAACGGGATGTAATCGATTTTCCCGACCAGACACAAGTAAGTTCCGCTTCCGCGGAGAAAACTTTGTCTGCCTCATGTATTTCACGTTCCGTTTCAGGTTTTAATAGAAGAATCTGGAGCAGTTCATGAACGCCGATAAGGCCCTTGCTCATGGCGCTGCTCAGTTCGGCCCAGCGGAAAACAATGCTGTCCCCAATCCAGTGGCCGAGAAGGACAAACTCGCGCCAGATTTCACCGCTTAATACAAGGGATTTTTCACGGGCGTTGTAGGCGAACTGTTTTTCCCCGCTTTTTCCGCCGCCGGCATAGTATACCGGCCCTTTTATGCTCGCATTTTTCTCCAGGCCGGTTGTTTCCCTGTATAATTCCCCGCCTTCCTGTGAAAGCTTTTCCCTGTCCCTGTCGAAGATAAACTGGGTAAGCCCTCCATGGTTATTGTACAGGCCGATAAGCTGTGTAAGTGCGTGGCGGAAGGCCAGCGGCTTTTTGTAGTTTTCATGCTCGCCGTTTGTTTGCGGGATGAATTTGTCATATCCTAAAACCGGCCAGTAATACTCAATCCATTTTCGGGCGATGGAATCAATGGGAATATGCACGCTGCCGTCGCTGTCCCAGCGGGCGGAATTTGTTTCTTTGCCGGCAATATCGCAGAGGGCCCTTAGAAGGGCAAGTTTGTAGGTAGCGGTTTTGCGGTCGCGGTTGATGATGGCCTCAATCCGGTCGACGGACTCGGAAAGGACACTTCCTTTATACTCAAATATCAGGGTTGCCCAGCGTATGTGTTCCCTCATGAAGGCGTCGCTGCTTTCCCATCTGCCGGTTACGCTGAAACCGAGCCTTTCGAACAGCAGCTGCACCCTGTTAAGGGGCCTTAGAATCATCAGCCGGTCTGCCAAATCCCTGTCCGTGCCTGCAGCCATATCCCCGCGTTCCACAGGTATTGAAACAACAAGTTTTCCGTTTATTGTAAGGAGGGACCGCAAGGTAACGGCGCTCTGAAACAGTTCTTCCTCCGGTACGTGCATGAGTACCGCGGATAACAGGATGCCGTCGAAATTCCGTACAGGCAGATTGCTGATACTTTCCGGCAGGAAGCCTTCGAAAATACGGTCCTTCAAGTGAGGATGAAGTTCAAGAGCCTGTGATATCATTGCTTTCGAAGGTTCCAGGCCGTAACCGCTTATGCCCAGTT
>SPDA01000601.1 GCA_004525155.1 Spirochaetales bacterium | reverse complement strand
GGCCGATTTCCAATCCGGGCCTGATTGCTCTCAAGGCGGCCTTTTATCCGGAAAAATCATCGTACATGTATTTTCTGCTGAAAGATCCGGCAACGGGGGAGCATGTCTTCACAAACAGTATAGGCGAACACAACGAGTCTAAATATTTGTTCCTGAAAAAAGTACCCTAGAAAATCCAATCGATGGAAAAAGACCATACTCTTATCGATGAAATAAAATCACGCCTGCCCGTTGAACAGCTTATCGGCGAGTATGTTGCCCTTAAAGCAGCGGGGGGGAAATATTTCAAGGGCCTTTGTCCCTTTCACACCGAAAAAACCCCGTCCTTTACAGTGACGCCGGATAAAGGTATTTTTTACTGTTTCGGCTGTCAGAAGAAAGGTTCGATTTTCGACTTCATTATGGAAATTGAACATCTTTCCTTTGCGGAAAGTCTCGTTTTTCTCGGAAAAAAAGCGGGATTGGATCCGTCCCTGTACGAAAAGAAACATAAACCGGAGGATTCAAGGCGTCTTCAGGTTTTCGACCTGCTGGAAAGGATTACCATGTCTTTTCATTATCTCCTCCTGAACGCCCCGGAAGCTGAACATGCCAGAGTCTACCTGGAAGGCCGCGGAATTAACTCCGAATCGATCAAAAACTTCAAACTGGGGTGGGCGCCCGCGGACAGGCGCTGGCTTTACCGGTTTTTACGGCAAAAACAGTTTTCCGACGAACTTTTACCCCTGACAGGGCTCTTTCTCCCCAAATACCCGGAGGTGTCCTTTTTTTATAACAGAATTCTTTTTCCCATTACAAACAGCAACGGCCAGGTCCTGGCCTTCGGCGGCAGGATTATGGAAGGCGGTACTGGTCCAAAGTACATAAATTCGCAGGAAACGGATGTTTTTAAAAAAAGAGAACAGCTTTATGGCATTTCGCAGGCGCTTCCCGTTATTCGTGCAGCCGGCGACTGTCTCCTCGTGGAGGGCTATGTGGATGTCATTGCCATGCACCAGGCGGGATTATGTAATTCGGTGGCGCCTCTAGGGACCGCCTTTACGCCTGTCCAGGCGCAATTCCTTCGGCGATGGGTCGAAAACTGCGTCATTATCTTTGATTCGGATAATGCCGGAAGGCAGGCAGCCGTCAGGGCTGTCCAGGTCTGCGAAGAAGAAGGATTAAAATGTTCCGTTGTCGATATTTCCGGCGGCAAGGACCCAGCCGATATTCTTCTTTCCGAAGGCCCTGAGGCATTGCATAACTTGGTAAAATATTCTATAAATGGGTTTACGTATTTATTGGAAGATGCGATAAGGAAAAGTAATCAATCCAGCAAGGGAGCGGAGATCCAGACTCCCGAGGGAAAAGAAAAAATAGTAAAAACCCTGATGCCGTATATGAACGGTCTTAAGTCCGCCGTAAAACGGGAGGAATGTTTAAAAATATTATCTGAACGAATAGACATCGATTATAAGGCGCTTACTCGGGATCTTGCAGCATTCTCCACACCCAATCAACCTGACCGTTTCCGTAAAAAAACGGAAAAGGAGAAAAAGATTGGCGGGGAATTGTATGTATTAATAGCCGTTACGATGAATTTTGAGTATTTTACTAATGTGCGTAATTCTTTGGATATCGATGATTTAAAAGACAACACCGCCAGGGAGCTCTATATAAGCCTGGAGGAGTGTTTCAGGCAGGACAACGGAAGCATTGAGAACATAGTCGATAAAATTGAGACGGAATGGCTTAAAACAGTAATCCTGGAAAAAGCAAGTTCCGATGAATTTAAGATAAATCCTGAACAAATGATTAAAGACGGCATCATATCCGTCAAAAGGCAATCCCTGAAGAGGCGGCAGGCCCAGCTGCTTATGAAACTCAAGGAAGCTGAAAAAACAACCGAACTGCAGCTCGTTGAAGACCTGCAGTCGGAACTTAAAATTTTAGACGATGAATATAGAAATATGAGGATAATTTGGTAGACATGACCGAGCTCATTAATGATCCTGCTGTCATCAAGCTGCTGGAATACGCAAAAACGAAAAAAAGTATCAGCTATGATGAGGTGAATGATTTTCTTCCCGACTCCATCGTGAATTCCGAGAAAATCGAAGAGGTTATTTCCCTTCTGGAAAAGAACAACATATCCCTCGAAGAGGAGGATGTGGCTGCAGAGGAGGAAGCGGAAAAGAAGACTTCAAAAAAAAGAATCCTCTACAGCGACAAGGATTCCTCGATCGATGATCCCATCCGGCTGTATCTCCGTGAAATCGGCAAGGAGCATCTGCTTACCGCGGAACAGGAGGTTGAACTCTCCAAGCAGATGGAAGACGGCGGCAACATCATAAAACACGTCAT
>SPDA01000566.1 GCA_004525155.1 Spirochaetales bacterium | reverse complement strand
GCTCAAGAACCGGGACTACATGAAGCACCTGCGCAGGGTTTCGAGGAAAATCAGCCGAAAAGCATTCGGCAGGATGATATCCGAAAAATATATCGCCGGTCTCCGCAGGTTCGGCGAACTGCACTGGCTCAAGCGGATCGGCTATGCCCTGCGGCAGGAAGGGGCCAGGTACCGCCTGGAACGGCTGCCGGATCGGATGCAGGAAACGCAGTAAAGGCGTTTCTATCCGCCGGCGATTTGGAAAAATACTTGACTTGCTGAATATGGTATCCTGCTATTAGAAAGCACCTAAAAACTTTGATTTTTAGGTGTCCATTATTTCTCCTGACAGGAGGAAACAATGAAAAAATTTACATTATTCTCTTTTGCTCAATCCTGTTAACAGGTGCTTTATTCGCGGACAGCCATCCTCTGGCCGAAGGGATTGAGGCATACTCAGCAAAATATTCCATTGAACCTTATATACCGGAAATGCTTAAAAGTATAAATGCCGCCTCCATGGAATTAAACAGGCAGGGTTATGCCTTGTATGAACAGAAGCGGTATGATGAGGCTTACTGGAATTACTGGGGGATACAGCTGATGGTGGATGCGGAACTTGACTCACTGAGGAGCTTCGATACCGGGGGAGCGAATTATTTTAATTCCCGCGGGTGGGAGGAATATGTGCTTCTTTCGGGAGGCAAGGCACTTATCAAGCCCTACTGGGGCAATAGTAACGGTCCTGTTACCGAAGGATATTTCTGTGTTATCGGGGAGTATGTGTTTATGTTTTTTGACGTACCGGGTTGGGAAGTTTTTGAGAGCATGAGTTCCTGTGTATTACTCGGCGCCGTGCTGCCGGTAGCCGTTCCAGTCAGCAAGTTCAGCTTCAAAGAAGTATCTGAGGTGGGGTTCTATGGAAAATTTGAACGATTACATAAATGAAACGCCGTCTACTGCAGCTTCCGGATCCTTACCTCTAAACCCGGTTGACCTTTAAGCAGCTCCGCCAGCTTCGCGGCATCAGTATTTCCGAAGTGATAGGGATACAGGACTTTCGGCTTTATTATTCCGGCAGCCTGTGCGGCCTGTTCCGGGGTCATGGTGTAGGGCTGGTTCATGGGCAGAAAGGCGATGTCTATGTTCGATATGCCGCTCATTTCGGGAATGTTCTCCGTGTCCCCCGCTATGTAGATTCTCCTGCCGAGGGCGGTGAGGATGTACCCGTTGTCCCTGCCTTTCGGGTGGAAGTTCTCCCTGCCCGCGGTGATGTTGTAGGCCGGGACCGCTTCGATACCAATGCCGAGTACCGTTTTTTTCTCGCCGTTTGCCATAACCGTACCCTGCTTCAGCTTGTCGTAGGAACTCTTGTTGAGGATGATGGTTGTCCCGCTTTTCGACGCGTCCGTAACGGCCTGCTGGTCCAGGTGGTCGCCGTGCTCGTGGGTGATGAGGATAATGTCCGCCTTCGGAAGGGTCTTATAATCGGCGTACTGCTTTACCGGATCAACCCGGATAACGGTCCCCTTAATGTCGAGCATGAGTGTGCCGTGACCCAGAAAGCTGATGACGATGTTCCCTCCGGCCGCGGCGAAGGTGTCGCTTTCCGCTGACTGGCCGAATGCAGGCTGAATCATGGAAAACAGAATGCCCAAGGGCAAAAGTATATTTTTCATGGCTTTTCCTCCGACGTCAGTATATCAGGAAACGGCCGCCGGTTCAGTACCTTGAACGGGACTGCAGGGTTTTGCACGGCCATCAAAGAGAGCCTGCAGGTTTCAGAGTAATTCATCAAGCAAATCGATCATTTTTTCGTCGCCTCCCGCAGGTGGTGACCAGTCGATGTTCACTACTTCAACCTCCTGACTGGAGAGGCTCTCCGCAAAGTCCTGAACACCGATATTCAGTATTACCAGCGGTTTCTGTAAAAGGTCCGATATTTTATCGTTCATTAATATTCTCCACTTTATTTCACAAGCATGGAACAGAACAGCGCCGCCTTCGCATTGCTTCCGAATACGATAACCCCGGCCTTTTCCAGCGTACCCGTCTGAAGCGCCTTATCCTGAAAATCATCGTCCGTCCCGCAAACCGATGCCGCAACGCAAAGATGTGCTCCCCTGTCCCGGGCCAGCCGCTTCGCCTCGACGATCGCCTCGATAATATCGCCGACCGGATCGGGCGACGCGTTGTAGCCCAGAATGATGTCGAGCAGCAGGACGGCTGTCTCGGGATCTCTGCATTCCCGGAGGATTCGTATTTTTCGGTACGTGCCGTCAATCATCGGGTGCGGTTTGGTAACCGTATACCGGTCGTCCCCCATATCGACCATCGTATGTTCCATGCTGGTGTCCGGATCGGGCAGTTTCATTTGCTTGTTGATCGGTGTATTGGAGCAGGTCTGAAGCCCGGAATCCTGAAAGATTTGCTGCGACTGATAGCAGAACGTTCCTCCCGCGAAAATTCCCCGGACATATTTCTGCGGGGATTTACGTTTCTTTTTCTCCTTTTCGAGAAGCGCCGATTCGGCATCGGATAGCGCAAGAT
>SPDA01000669.1 GCA_004525155.1 Spirochaetales bacterium | reverse complement strand
GGCTAAGTCCAGCTTTTGCCTGCTTTGGTCAATTATGAAAACCTTTTCCGGTTTCCGCTGCAGCACCATGAGAAGGATGGTAAGCCCGATTGTTCCGGATCCGACTATGCATACGGTTTCGCCGCCGCGCAGGTCGCCGTAGAACGCTGCTCCTTCCCCGACCGCGAAGGGTTCGACCAGGGCCGCTACAGGATACGGAACTTTTTCGTCTATAGAAAATATATTTCTTATGGGGACTGAGATCATTTCGGACAGTCCGCCCGTGGTCCCCATGTTTACCCCTATCATTTTTTTATTGAGGCAGACGCTGGTCTTTTCCAGCGCGCACATTTCGCATTCGCCGCAATAAATAATCGGCTGTATAACGACCTTTTTACCGGAAACAAGCCCCGCGCCCTCGGGACCGGATTCTGCTATACTGCCGGATATCTCGTGGCCCATGACCATTCCGGGATATCTTCTCCCCGTTTTTCCCGAAAAACCGTGAATATCGCTGCCGCAGGCACCTACAGAACGGACGCGTACTAGTACCTCGCCCTTCTGTACCTGCGGCGCCGGAATCTCTTCCAATTCCATTTTAAAAGGTTCTTTATAGACCAATGCTTTCATATATCCTCCATCGATGCCCCTTTCCTGTACCCTTAAGTTTAATTGTAATTGCGCACCTACGGCTGACCGTGTAGATTACACAGCTCTCATATCGGGGTACTCTCCTGCAATTATTTCACTTGTTTAACAAACTATCGGTTTTTCAAACCGCAACTACCTTTACTTTCCTCTGCTGTACCAGCCGATCGAATCCTACCGCGGCAATAAGTGTCATACCTTTTATCACCCACTGAACATACTCCTGAACATTCGTCAGTATCAGTCCGTTCGTCAGTACTCCCATGAGAACTACACCAATGATGACGAATCCAAGCTTGCCCTCTCCGCCCGATATGCTGACCCCGCCCAAGACTACGGCTGTGATTACGTCCATTTCATATCCCTGCCCCATTTTCGGGGTCCCGCTGTTTATCCGCGCAAGCATTACCATGCCCGCAAGACCGGATAGCAGCCCCGAAATTGAGTATACGATATATTTTATTTTCTTGACGCTTATACCCGAAAGTCTCGACGCCTCTTCATTGCCGCCGACACCGTAGATATACCTGCCGGACCTGGTTTTTTGCAGAAATACTATACCCAGAAGAAAAATCGCAATCATGAGGATAACCGGTACGGGAATGAATCCCACATACCCCTGACCTAAAACGAGAATGTCCGATTTGAAACCGAATATGGGCAAGCCGCCGGTTATGAGATACGCTACACCCCGGATTGACGTCATCATGGCAAGGGTTGTAATAAGCGGGGGTATTTTCGCCTCGTTTATGAAAAAAGCGTTCAGTGAGCCTGTTGCCGCAGATATAACAAGCACGATCAGCATGACAAGCCAGACGTTCATTCCCCTCAATAATAATGCAGCGGCCATAACGGTTCCCATACCCGCAATGGAACCAACCGAGAGGTCAATACCGCCGGTCAACAGTACCATGGACATACCAACTGAAATTATACCGACTACCGCGACCTGTTTAAGAATATTAAAAATGTTTTCGATAGAGAAAAACAGGCCGGAGGTTTTTATTCCGAAAAAAATACATAACAGAATGAGGATAAAAAGAATCCCATAGGTTGTAAGGAAGTTTCTCATGTTTCCAACACGTTTATTCACAAATTTACCTCCACTTTGCGTGAACTAGATGCAATTTCCAGAATTTTTTCCTGTGAGAAATCCTGACGGTTTAGGACTCCGTTAATATGTCCATCGTTCATTATAATGATTCGATCAGACATTCCAATCAGTTCACGCATTTCCGAAGAAATCATTATTATGCTTTTTCCCTGCTTTGTTAATTCGTGCATAAGGTTGTAGATTTCCTGCTTGGCACCAACATCGATGCCCCTGGTCGGCTCATCAAAAATTAATATGTCGGAATTAGTCGCCAGCCACTTGGCCAGCACTACCTTCTGCTGATTCCCGCCCGATAAGTTGCGAGTAACAACAGT
>SPDA01000482.1 GCA_004525155.1 Spirochaetales bacterium | reverse complement strand
TTCCCGTATGCGCCGGCCGATGAGCTGGGTCGTCTGGCTGCCGAAATCGAAAATGAGTATTCTGTCCACTGCTGTTTATGACCAGAAGGATTTTCGCAGGATGGTCTGACTCCGGTTCGAACCTACCGAGATTATATCCGCGGGTACGGCCGTAAAGGATTCGATGAAGGATACGTAAGTCCGCGCCCTTTCCGGCAGACTGTCGTAGGTTCCGCAGGAACTGATATCCTGTTTCCATCCGGGAAAGGACTTGAGCACCGGTTCGGCGCTGCTTAAGACTTCGTTGGAAGTGGGAAAGTCCGCGATCTCCCTGCCCTTGTACCGGTAGCCGACACAGGCTTTTATTTCGTCGAAGGTATCGTACACATCGAGATGGGTAAGAGCCAGGGAATCTATCGATGCCGTTCTGCAGGCGTACCGTAAGGACACCAGGTCCAGGTATCCGCATCGCCGCGGCCTGCCCGTGGTGGTCCCGTATTCATGGCCGATTTCACGGATAGTGTGGCCGAGATTGCCGTCACGGTCCTCCCTGAATTCGCTGGGGAAGGGCCCGTTGCCCACCCGGGTGGTATAAGCCTTGAAAACACCGATAACCCCGTCGAGGTCCCTCGGTCCGATACCAGTGCCGGCGGCGGCGCCGAAAGAGGATGAGCAGCCGGAGGACACGTAGGGATACGTCCCGCAGTCCAGGTCGAGCAGAACGCCCTGGGCGCCTTCGAAGAGGACCCGTTTGTTTTTCTGCCCGGACATGAAGGCAGTTACGTCGAAGACCATGGATTTTAGACTACTCCGGTAGCTGTCGATAAAGGCCTTGTCCTTTTCATCCAGGTCAATGAACATTTCCGAATCGAATACATCGGCGAAACGGACACCTTCCCGGAAGGCCTTAAGCGCATAGGTTATGCCGATGCCCCTTCCGGTCGTGCCCAGAGGTGTTTTCCGCGCCGAATCCTTTTCCCGGTCCCGTTCCTTGTAGCCCGGGAGAACCAGGTGGGCCCTGTCGGAGATGAAAACCCTTCCCTTCCACGAAATTCCGGCGGCTTCAAGCCGGGAAAGTTCCTCCATGAGGGACTGCGGATCGATCACCATGGAGGACCCTAGCACAACGGTCGTACCGGGATAGATGATGCCGGAAGGCACCAGGTGCAGCTTGTAGGTGGCATCGTCCACAACGATGGTGTGCCCCGCGTTTGCGCCTCCCGAATACCTGATAACGGTATCCGCATCCCTGGCAAGGTAGTCCACGATCTTTCCCTTACCCTCATCTCCCCACTGGGCTCCGACAATTACAAGATTCATATGTTTCCTCGGTTTTTAAAGCTGTCTGGAATAATTCGGCGCTTCCTGCGTAATCACGACATCATGAGCATGACTTTCTTTCAATCCAGCGAAAGAGATTCTAACAAATTTTTTATAATTCCGCAATTCTTCGAGGGTGCCGCATCCGCAATACGCCATGCCTTTTTTAAGCCCCGTCACCATCTGGTGCACAAAGGATTTGAGTTCTCCCTTGTACGGGACCCTGCCCTCTATGCCTTCCGGCACCGGATCCTCGTCCGGCCGCATCTGGTACCTGTCCCCGCCCCCTTCCTTTATTGCTCCCAGGGAACCCATGCCGCGGTAGGTCTTGAACATTCTGCCGTCGAAAATGATCTCCCTTCCCGGCGCTTCCTTGAGTCCAGCGAAGAGGTTGCCTATCATCACAGAATGGGCGCCGCCGGCCACGGCCTTGGTGATGTCTCCTGAAAACTTGATGCCTCCGTCGGCGATGACAGGTATGTCGTTTTTTGCCGCTTCTTCCGCGCACCAGAGGCAGGCCGAAAACTGGGGAATTCCGATTCCCGCCACAACCCTGGTCGTGCATATGGAACCGGGACCCACCCCGACTTTTACCGCGTCCGCTCCGGCGTCCACAAGCCTTCGGACGCCTTCGGCAGTGGCGACATTCCCGGCTATGACAGGCACGGAATAGGATTTTTTTATATTTTTCAGGGCCGTTACCACGCTCAGGGAATCTCCGTGGGCCGTATCGATTACGATGAAATCGACCCTGCTTTCGAGTAGAAGCGGTATTCTTTTTTCAAAATCCGTCGGGGATACGGCGGCGCCGACGATGAGCCTTCCTCTGGCGTCCATGGCCGCGTGGGGATGAAGCCTGTGTTTTTCAATGTCCTTGACAGTGATGAGGCCGGTCAGCCTGCCGGCGCTGTCCACCAGCGGAAGCTTTTCTATTTTATGTTTATTGAATTTTTCCCTGGCTGTCTCTGGAGTCGGGCTGCCCGTAACGGTGATGGGATTAGGCGTCATGACATCCTTTACAAGCAGTGAATCGTCCTGCAGGAAACGCATGTCCCTGCCGGTGATTATACCGCAGAGCTTGCCATCTTCATCTATGACAGGCAGGCCGGAAACCCTGTGCTGGTTAATGAGCGCCTTTACCTGGATCATGGTCTTGTTTTTGTCCACCGTAATGGGGGCTTCGATGATGAAATTAAGATACCTCTTGACCTGGGCCACCTGCCGCGCCTGTTCCTCCGGCGACAGGTTTCTGTGGATGACACCCGCCCCGCCTTCCAGGGCAAGGGCAATGGCCAGCTGCTGCTCGGTGACCGTGTCCATGGCGGCGGACAGCACGGGAATGTTCAGATAAATGTCCTTTATAAGCCGTGTCTTCACGTCCACGTCTCCGGCCTGTACTTCGGAATAGGAAGGAACGAGAAGGATATCGTCGTAACTCAATGCTTCATTCATGCAGTCTGCTCCTTAAATCTTTCATCGCGGCGGCATAGACGGAGGCGGTTTTTGCGGCCTTCTGCTCCGCGATACCCCGGTATTGCTCAGGGTTTTTAAAAAAATCTTCCGCCTCCATGCCCCGGATGCGCTTCAGCGCGCCGCGTATGAGG
>SPDA01000233.1 GCA_004525155.1 Spirochaetales bacterium | reverse complement strand
CATTCGTGCGAAAAAAATATGGATTCTGTCGCCGGGCGAATGGGCACTCGAGAACGCCGTACTCTATGTCGGTACGGTCCCCCTGTTTTATATTCCCTTCTTTTTTAAAACGGGGGATGAGATTTTCTTTCATCCTTCCATGGGTCTGCGTACCGTGGAAGGATTCGCAATACAGACTACCACGTATCTTCAGGGGGAACGCGTAAAAAAGGACGAGCCCTTTTCCTTTCTGCAAATTTACGATCAGAACGAGGAGGATTATAAAAAAGAGATAAAGGGTCTCTACCTGCGAAAAACACGGCTGCTCACGGACCAGGAAAAAAAGGAAAAATCGGCCATGACCGCCACGAATTCCTACCTCAAGATTCTGTTGGATTTTTATACCCGCCTCGGTTTTTTCGGAGGTCTGGAGGGGAATGTATCGAACAGCGATATTCTCGACACGTTTTATTCGAGCGTCACCCTGGCCAGGAGCCGGGACATCTATTACGGATTGGAAGGGGAGGGATACTCGGTCTACCGGCCCGGTGAAGACGGAACGGTTTCCTCCCGCTGGAACGAATCGCGGTATTTCTCGCTCCTCCTGCCCTTCAGGTTCGGAATATTCAGCAAGCTGATACTGAAAAATAATAATTTCACCTTCAGCACCGCCCTTTCATTATTTTCGGATCCTTTCTACTTGAGGGATTTCAACAGGAGGGAGGAGCAGGTAAACTGGTCGAAATTTCTCGGTCTGGTTTCGGAGGACTCCACGGTCCAGGATGTAAACTCCGGCGAACTCGGCTACGCCCCCGGCGAACTCGGTTACGCCGAAATTGACAGGCAGCAGTGGTTTCTCAACCTGACAGCCCGTCCGGACATGCAAAAGGCGAAGCCCTGGATCAACGAATTAAACGTAAGCACCTTCGATGTTTCCCTAACCTGGAAAAACAAGGAACTGGATGCCGCGGGTTACCCGGGGCTGGACCCGGACCTTCCTGGTTATATTCCGGAAACATCGTGGACAGACTACAGTTTTCCGGAACGCCGTTTTTTTTATCCTGACAGTTATCTTCTCCCGGGCATTTCATTCAAGATTTCAGGAGACCTGTTCAACACCGCCAGGGAAAAAACGGCGGAGGACAAGGAAAAAAAACAGCTACCCCCGCTGCCCGGCGCGGGAGTAAAAGTCCCCTGGTCCGGTGCGGAAAATGAGGAAAAGGAGGCGGAAAAACCAGCCGGCCCCGGGAACAGCCGGGATTACCGGATTCCGGACAGGGGCGGCAATGTCAATGTTCCTTTTACCCTTCCCGGCGCCGTTTTCAATCAGCAGCTATCCTATTCGGTAAATCCGAATGTAACCATGGATAACAGAACCCTGTCCGCGGAATGGAATACGCCGGCGGAGATCGATTTTACCCGCTCCTATTCACTCCTCTCCGCCTACGGATCCACTTCGCTTTCCTACAAGGCGGCATTTCTGGAAAAGCTGGTCCTGTTCCAGGATGCGGTAACTTTGACCGGGGATATCAGGAAACATTTTTACAACACCGGCCTTACGGAAGAGGAAATGGTCCAGTATGACCAGGACGATAACACCACGACATTTCTCAAGCTCGGGAATTCCGTAATCCTGACCGCCTATCCTCTGCTTCAGGCGCCCCTGTTTAAGGAATCTTTTTTATCCTACCAGCTGAATGCTCTGTTTTTCAAACACAGGTACGATTATACCGGCGAAACCGGCGGCCCGGTTTATACCACCTTCCCGGCGGAATGGACCAAGGACTTTGTGGAAGTGCATAAAACGAATGCGCGGCTTTCCGTACTTCTCCTGGAGAAGCAGCAAACTTTCGACTTTCAGGCCGTATTACCGCCGCTGGTACCTCTCATCTCCCTGTCGCTTACGGGCAGGACCGGGCCTTTTACAACCATCCTGTCCCAATCCTATGAAAAACCGGAAGGGGAGGGCTGGAAAATAAAACCCTTTACCATTACCGAACAAATTGCTGTAACAACCGTATTCAGTTTTGAACAATTTTTCTCCTACAATGTGGAGCAGAGCATGTGGACCCAGAGCCGAAGTACCGCTGGTCTTTCGTTTTTCGATAAAAAGCTGTCTCTTGCCCAGTCGGTTTCCTTCGGCGACTTTAATGAGGCAGACGAAATCGTTTATGATGCAAACCTGTTCTCACATCCCTTTTCCGCGGTAACGACACTCAAGGCCTGGTGGTTCACCGGGGAATTTACCGCGAGGAGGTTCGTGCCGTATCATTTCGATGCGGAACAGGGCTGGCTCCTGTCGGAAACGGAGGAATTCCGCCCGGAAAAATTAAGTTTAAGTTTTCTGGTAAAGGAGAAGGGCGATCCCTTCTGGAAAAACAGGGTACAGGTTACCGTGGACAGCAGCGCCGGTGTCATTATGAACTTCAACAAATTCACCGACAGTATTTTCACCCTCACGCTGGGATTTACCCTGAAAATTGCCGAATTTCTCGATTTTTCCTTTTCCCTGACCTCCGAAAACAGGCAGGTTTTCAAATATTTTCCCGATCTGGCGGCCCTGGTCGGTGTGGAACCGGTATCCTTTTTCACGGATCTGGGGAAGTCGCTGAATGTTTTCAATGAAACAACCAGAAGGGAAACGGCGTTCATCGCGAAAAGAATGACCATAAAAGCGGTGCATTACCTTAAGGACTGGAACCTTGTTTTCGAATTTTCGGCATTTCCGGAGTTGACCACCAGGGATGACGGTTTTAAATATTACGAATGGGAAAGGCAGTTTTCCATAATGGTGAAATGGAACCCTGTTCCGGAGATTAAAAGCAGGCTTTCCTACAAGGCGGGGGATTTAAGCTTCTAGCCTTGACTTATCCCGGCATCCATATCACACTAATGTTAAAAGGACTGGATAACTGTTGGGAAACGGATTAACTATCGTTCTGGAAGATGAAAAAATACTGGGCCGGCTCTGCGGAGTCAACGATGAGAATTTAAAAGCCATAGAGCAGCTTCTGGAGGAGCGGGTTTATTCCAGGGGAAACGAGGTCTGTATAGAATCCCCGGACGAAGGGAAACAGTCTCTTTTCCGGCTCATCATTAACCAGCTGAAGGATCACTCCTCTTCAGGATATCTGCCCAATCCGGGTTTTATCCACGCTCTGTTCAACGCGAAAACCCTTAAAAATACGGAAAAATACGACCTGCTTAAAAACTATACCATAACCATTCCCGGCAGTTCGGCCTATGTGTATCCCAAGAACCTTCACCAGGCCCTTTATGTGAAAGGCATGGAAGAGCATGCGGTGGCCTTTTCGGTGGGGCCGGCGGGAACGGGCAAGACCTACCTGTCCGTGGCCCATGCCCTCAAGGAGATTTTGACGAGGCAGAGACGGAAGCTCATTCTCACCCGTCCCGTTGTGGAGGCCGGAGAAAGCCTGGGGTTTCTGCCCGGTGATTTAATCCAGAAAATCAGTCCCTACCTCCGTCCCCTTTATGACGCCATGGAAGCTCTTGTCCCCTTTGACGTGATAAACAGGCTGGAAGAATCAAGGACCCTGGAAATTGCCCCTCTCGCCTACATGCGCGGCAGAAGTTTCCAGGACAGTTACGTCATCCTCGATGAGGCTCAGAATACGACAAAAGAACAGATGAAAATGTTCCTGACTAGGCTCGGCGAAGGTTCAAAGGTGGTTATAACCGGGGATATAACCCAGATTGATTTGCCCAATAAAAAACACTCCGGTCTTCTGCATGCCGTCAGCCTCCTGCAGTCCATCGAGGACCTTCACTTCAGTTTTTTCGACCCGCAGGACGTAGTCAGGAACCCTCTCGTACAGAAAATAATTCATGCCTATGATGCAGAAAACGAATAAAAAAATAAAAACGGTTCCTGTTTTCCGCCAGCTGCTTACAAAAAACAGGTTCAAAAAGAAAAAACTGATCTTTATTTCAGCGTCCTTTCTGCTGTTTTACGGGATACTGCTTTTTTCCGGCCAGTCGAATACTTTTACTTACAGAATAAATCCTGCGCAGTTTTCACCCGGCGAGCCTGCAGAACGGGACCTCGTGGTCGAGAAGGATTTTACCTATATCGATCAGAGGGCTACGGCACTCAAGCGGGAGGCGATTGAAATGCTTTCCTATCCAGTATTTTCCGTGCGGGACGAAATTACACGGAGGGTTCTCGATAATTTTGACCGTTTTACCGAAATAATTACGGAGGGTTTGTCGTCTTCCTATTCCAGCGAGAAAATATTCCTCCAGATACAGGCCGCGCTGCCTGGTTATTTTATGAAAGAAGAACTCATTCCCGTTCTTTCCAACAAACGCATTCTCGATATTTTCAGCCTGACGAGAAGAACGCTCAAGGATCTTCAGGTGGGCGGTATCCTTGGAATCGGGACCGGCGGCGGCGCGGAAAAGTCGGACTATTTCGAGGTATGGCGGTGGGTCAATGGAAAAAGTGAAAAGGAAAACGTGTTCCGGAATGACATAATGACCCTGCAGAAACTGCCTGATTACACACGTACATATTTTTCCGGAGAAAATATCGGCAGTTATGCGGACAGGGAGACGGCGGTCAGCCTTATCCTCGTCTTCGCAGCGGAGAACGCTTTTTATGACGAAGAACAGACCGTAAGAAACAGGGACAGAGCCCTCCGCGCCATGGAACCAGTGGTGCGCAAAATCCTCAAAGGCGAACACGTGGTAAAAAAGGGATTCGTGATTACGGAGGATGATTTCGAGAAAATAAAAGCCCTGGGCAATCACGCGGCATCCGTCAACCTTCAGGTTCTTATCGGAAACGCGCTTTTCATGCTGCTCCTTTTCATG
>SPDA01000677.1 GCA_004525155.1 Spirochaetales bacterium | reverse complement strand
CCATTGTGAAAAGGAATCGTGTTTCCGGCCCGAAATGTGGAACCCGGCAAAGCCCGAAACCCACAGCCTTGCCCGGCCGCCGGAAGCTGAAACCGCATCGGTGGAGGATCAGATCCGTTTTGCGAGGGACGGAGCATTCAGGGGAACCCTGCATGTCTGCCATGTGTCGGTGCCGGATTCACTGAACCTTATCGAAAAGGCCCGCGGCCGCCTTCCTTTTGCCCTTACCTGTGAAATTACACCGCATCATGCCCTGCTCTGGAATGATATGCCTGCGGGGCCGTTTGGTCCGTGCCTTAAGGTCAACCCCCCCCTGCGGCCGAAGGCCCTGCAGGAGGAGATGCTGGAGGCTCTGCTCGCAGGTAGAATAACCTGCATAGCCAGCGATCATGCGCCTCACACGCTGGCGGATAAACTTGAGCGTTACTCTTCCGGTATGCCTTCCCTGGTATTGCACCCTGTACTCCATGCGGTTCTTTTGAAGCTCGGGATGAACGGAGAATCCCTACGCCGCCTGACCAGGGACAATATTCTCGCACTTTTCTTTCCGGCGGGCTGCGGATTTGAATTTAATCCTTCTGCGGTAAAGGGATACAGCCGTTCTGTCGCTGCCTATGACTCTCTTCCGGAGGAACTCCTCGTCGGTATATTAAAACAGTACAGTCTGGTATGAGTTTTCGGGCGGAATTCCATTTTTTTCAAGGCAAAAAGCCGGATAATTGAACTGGAAGCGGTATTATTTAATTATATTTTTTGCCGGATAATACTTATATTGTTATTTTACATATAATTAAATATTTTCCTTTTTTTAAAAAAATTGCTTGCGTTTGACTCGAACCTTACGTATAATTCTTTTATTCTAACCATACTCTTATCGTAAGGAGAATTCTATGAGTGAAGTCCAAAACGGGGCGGTAAAGGCTCAAGGCTGGGTAGTTTACCCGGTTGGAAGCCGGCCGACGATCGGGCTATCCATCCTCTTGGGTATTCAGCAGTACCTGACGATGTTTGGCGCGACCGTGCTGATTCCTTTCATTATTTCCGGTGCCTTTGCAAGCAATAATATCCCGATTCCTCCGGAAATTCTTGCTCTCATGATTTCAACCATGTTTTTTGTCTCCGGTATCACTACCTTGATCCAGCAGTCTCCCATTGGTAACAAGCTGCCCATTGTGCAGGGTGGTACGTTCTCGTTCTTAGGTCCTATGTTTGCCATCGTCGGCATGGTAGCGGCCAAGGGTTTCGGATGGGAAGTGGGTATGCAGCAGATCGCCGCGGCAGTCATGTTCGCGTCCTTCTTTGAAATCATACTCGGTTATTCCGGACTTATGGGACTCATCAAGCGTGCGATAAGCCCCATAGCCATCGGACCCACCATTGCCATGATCGGGTTGGCGCTCTTCGGTATCGGCGCTCCCTGGATGGCCGGAAACTGGGTTGTATCCCTCATCACTCTTCTTGCTCTGATACTTTATTCCCAGGTTTTTTCCAGAAAATCAAAAGTTTTTCTTCTTTTCCCGGTTCTTTTAGCCATTCTCACCGGTTGGCTCGTCGCACTTATCGGAACCCTTACAGGATGGATTGCGTTGGATAACCCCGCCAACCTCACCGGAAAGCTGGATCTTATCAAAGCGGCTCCCTGGTTCTCTCTGCGGCCGGCCGTTCCCTTCAAATATGGGTTCCCGAAACTCAATATCGGCATCACCCTTGCCGCTTCTCTCGGAATGCTCGCCGGTTACCTCGGTTCTATGGTAGAGTCCATCGGCGACTATTACTCCTGCGCCAGGATAGCAGAAGCCCCCGTTCCCACGGAAAAGATGATTTCCCGCGGGCTGGGTGCCGAAGGTTTGGGCTGCCTTATCGCCGGCATCTTCCAGACCGGTAACGGTACTACTTCTTATTCCGAAAACATCGGTTCCATCGGTCTTACCCGCGTCGCGAGCCGCCGCGTTATCAGGACCGGAGCTATCATAATGCTCGTACTGCCCTTGTTCGGCAAATTCGGGGCGACCCTTTCCACTCTGCCTCAACCGGT
>SPDA01000064.1 GCA_004525155.1 Spirochaetales bacterium | reverse complement strand
CTTACCCCCCCTATATGCTGAAGCCCTGTCGGTGAAGGGGCATACCGTACGCGTACACTCATGGATTGCATCCTGCCTGTATTGATTTACGGGGAATTATAACGGCGTTCCATGAGCGGGTCAATAAGGTCTTTACAGACTTCGGATACTGTGATTCACTATTCGTCTGGCGAAGGTATTCGTCTATAGAAAATATTCACCAACGAGGTATTGATGAAAAGCCACGCATTCCGCACGATCCTGCTTGCGCTTTCCGTAATTCTTATCGCGACCCTGTCCGCCTGCGGAAACGGGAATAAGGCGGATAAAAGCAAGGCAGCCGCCATAGTCAACGGCGATATTATAACAAAGGACGAGTTCAGCCGGGAAATGGATCTGTTCAAACAGCAGCTCTCGACCCAGCAGCAGAATTTATCGGATGAAGAATTAAAGGGTTTTGAAACGGAATTACTCGAAAATCTTATCCAGCGTAAACTTCTCGACCAGGAGATTGTCAAGGCGAAAATCAGGATTGACAAGGACGTCGTGGAAAATGAACTGCAGAACATAAAAACCCAGTTCCCCACCACGGAGGAATATACGGCAGCCCTGGCCGAACAGGGTTTTACGGAAGAAAGCCTGACAGATCAAATTTCAAAGACAAAGTCGAGGGAAAAGTTCTTCGACGAAAAATTCCGCAAAACAATAACCGTGTCCGACGATGATGCCATGACCTATTACAATGGCAATCCCGAGCTGTTTACCCAGCCGGAACAGGTACGCGCAAGCCACATCATCATTCTCGTTCCTCCCGGAGCATCGGAGGACGAAAAAAAACAGGCCCTTGCGAAAATTAAAACCATCGAAACAAAAATAAAGAACGGCGGGGATTTCGCGGTCCTCGCTAAAGAATATTCCATGGACGGAAGCAAGGATCAGGGCGGTGACCTGGACTTCTTCGGTCCCGGAGACATGGTTCCCGAGTTTGAAAAAGCCGCATTTGCTCTTACAATAGGCGAAACCAGCGGCATTGTGGAAACCCAGTTCGGCTATCACCTCATCAAACTTACCGACAGGCGTCAGGCGGATTCTGTCGATTTCGAGTCCGTGAAAAGCGATCTGAAGGATTACCTCTCCCAGGAAAAAGTAGTGGCGGCGGTCAACGAGTACCTGGCGGAACTTCGCAAAAAATCCAAGGTCACCATAATGATCCAGTAGCAGTCTGCCGACGGGAAGTCCGGTGCGGTAAAAACCCCGGGTGCTAGCTCCGGCCGGATTCCCTGTCTTCTGCCAGGGCTTTTTTATTCAGGTTCCTCAGGATAAACCAGCAGATCACAAGCAGAGGTATCACAAGGAAGGCGAAGCCTGTCTCGGTAAAAAGGACAAAATCGTAGACGCCGTGGATGAGAACGGCGAAGAGCAGCCCCCTTCCGATATATGATTTTCCCGACATTTTCGAAAGACCTATATAATACCCCATGATGCCGGAAGCGATGGCGTGCAGGGGCACCGCGGTAATACCACGGATAAGCACAATGCCGACGCTTCCGTCCAGGGAATACAGAATGTTTTCCAGCACCGCGAACCCGAGACTCGCGGCAACGGTATATACGATACCGTCGGTTATCTCGTCAAACTCGGGCCTGTTATACGCAAAAAGCCGGACAGTGGCCAGCTTGAGCGACTCTTCCACAAGCGCGGCTACAATGAAAGCCTCGACAAGAAGCAGGAGGAGTGTCTTGCCCTCGCCCAGAAACGAGTCAAGTACCAGTTCGATAATGATGGCGGGTATGACGGACAGAATGCCGAAGGCGAAAACCCTCATGACCCTTCCGAACCGTTCAGGTTTCTGCCTGTCTTTCTTATAAAAATATACGAGAAGGAGAAAGGCGGGGATAACAGCCAGCAGAATGCTAACGAGGAGCACTAACCTGATCCTTTATTTAACGGGAAAGAACGCATAATCGCGGAATATGCTGTCCTTGTTCCCGTCGCCGTAGGGATGGGGCTCATTGGCGTTCGTATGACAGGTGATGCAGAACTCCTGTGAAATTATATTTTCATCTCCGGACGCAAGGTTCTTGACAATCCAGAGCCAGCCGCCGCGGGCCTTTGGGTTTTCCCTGTCCTTGATCATTACCGTCAGCACCATGGGTTTGCTGCCGGGTGTAATACTCATACCCTGGTAAATTTCCTTGATTATGACAGTGCCGTCGGGATAATCATATAAAATTTTGCCGCCGCTGTCTCTTACATCAACCATAAACCCGGTATCGTTAATGAATATCTTCCTGTAATTGTTCTCATGCCCTGGTATGGGATAATTGAGTTCAGTCGTTGTGGTCGTTCCCCAGCCGGAATAATCAGCAGGCACGAGGGTCTTAGGTGTACCCTTGCTGCAGGAAACGGCGGCCGCCATAACAAGGGGAAGGATCATGAACAGCGGAAAAAATCTAGTCTGCAATCAGCCCTCCGGATGGTTTGACGAATTCGAGACAGTCTTCCCGCTGGCAGCCCAGAAGAATGTGAACGCGGATATACTTATCTTTACCTTTCACCTTTATTTTATACGGCCCTTCAACAATCACATTGTCCTTCACTTTCTGCCAGGTCGAATCCGCCATGAGAATCTGGTCCATTTTCGCCGCGCTGCAAAGCCGCGAAGCGACGTTCACATTATCACCGATGGTCGTGAAATCCGCCCGCTTTTCGGAGCCTATCATGCCGAGGATGACATCACCCGTATTTATCCCGATGCCTACCCTGAGGCCGCCGTAATCCGCCGCGCTTTTCTCGCTGAAATTCTTCATGATGGCGATGGCTGTCCTGCACGCCGCAAGCCCTGATTCCTCTCCGGGAAACAGGGCCACTATTTCGTCGCCCACATATTTGTCGATATCACCGCCGTTGGCATGGATTATTTCAGTCTGGACATTGAGAATTCTGTTCAGATGCGCCACCACCACTTCGGGAGGGTTCCTGTCGGAATAGGCGGTAAAACCGCGTATATCCGAAAAAAGCAGTGTTACCGGGACATTCTGCCCGGCCTTGTCGCCTTTAAGAGACTGTATTGTTGAAAGGGACACGAACTTGGACAGTTCGAATCTTTCAAAGAGGCCTTCCACCATCTGGTTGACCGTCTCTCCAAGCAGCCCGACCTCGTCGCGGCTTTTTATCTTCACGCGCTTGTCAAAATGCCCGCCGGTAACGTCCCTGCATACATCGCCGATTATCTGTACCGGCCGTAAAATTGAGCTTCGAAGATAAATGGATAGCAGCACGGTGAGAACGAAGACAAGCCCCAGGAACAGGCTGCCGGATATGATGATGGAATTTCTCTGGGACATGATGGCGCCGGATATATTGCTGCTTATATTTACCACGCCACGGATGGTGTGGTCGGAGCCGTGACAGCCGGTACATTTCGGCAGGTTGATAAGGGGCTTGTAAATGTTGATAAAAAAGGTGCCGTTTTTTTCCGTCTGGAAAATGGCCGTGTCCGGAGGGCTTCCCAAAGAAACCTGGAAATACTCATCCACCGGATCGTCGATGATAATGGCAGGTTCCTGCCGTGGCTTAAAGACAATCCGCTTGAGCCTGTTGTTTACATCATCAATCGTCGTATTGTCGCTGAAGGCGGCTGCCTTGGTTCTTCGGTAGAGCTTGATTTCATAATCCGGATTGCTTGATTCGATATCCTTGAAAAATTCCACTGCCAGAGGCGCCTGACCGGGCAGCATGTAATTCTGTATCGCAGTGTACAGTATTTCAGACTGCTGATTTAAGTTCTTCTTTGTGGCGCCGTCGATTGTGAAAAACAGGGATCGGGCGAAATAAAACGTCGTACTCCCGATGCCCAGAATAAGACTTATTATGATGATCAGGTTAATCTTGGTGGTAATGGGAACAAACTTCTTCTGTTCCATATTGTAACCCGATTATAACAGCAAGCGGCCGATTTGGAAAGCAAAAAAAATACCTGCCATTTCCGCTCCCTGCAGACGTGCCGGACGGTTTTCATTGACTGCACCCCCGACCTTTTGTATTTTTAATGTATAATTAAAGACATATTGCACTGATTCTGAGAGAGGAACATATGCGTTTGGATAAACTCACGGTAAAAGCGCAGGAGGCTGTCCAGGAAGCGGATAGTCTCGTGCATAAGCATAACCACGCAACCCTGGACGTGGAACACATTCTTCACAGCATGCTGCGGCAGGAGGACGGCATTATTCCCAGACTTGTGGACAGGCTCGGCGTTTCCAGGCGGGACCTGATGGCGGAGCTGGACACCCTTATTGACCGGAAACCGAAAATGTACGGCGATGCCGCTCAGCCCCAAATGTCCCCGGAAGCGGCAAACGTTCTGCGGAGCGCGGAACAGGAGGCTTCCGGACTTAAAGACGATTTCACCAGCACGGAACATATTTTCCTGGCGATCCTCGGCACGCGCACCAAGGCTGCTGAAATTCTGAAACGCTTCGGTATAACGAGAGACACGGTTCTTACCACCCTTATCGCCATCCGGGGGAACCAGCGGGTGACGGATCAGTCGCCGGAAAACAAGTACGAGGTTCTGGACAAGTACTGCAGGGACCTGACGGCCCTGGCCAAGAGGGAAAAACTCGACCCGGTTATTGGCAGGGACGAGGAGATAAGGCGCATCATGCAGGTCCTATCCCGCAGGACGAAGAACAATCCTGTTCTCATAGGGGACCCCGGTGTGGGCAAGACGGCCATTGTTGAAGGACTCGCCAGACGTATCGTGTCCGGCGATGTACCGGATTCCCTTAAAAACAAGAAACTGCTGGCCCTGGATCTCGGCGCGCTGGTGGCAGGCACCAAATTCCGGGGAGAATTCGAGGAAAGGCTGAAATCCGTTATCCACGAGATTACCCAGGCGGAAGGGTCCGTCATCCTGTTCATCGACGAGCTCCACACCCTGGTGGGAGCGGGCGCCGCGGAAGGCTCCATGGACGCTTCCAATCTGCTCAAACCGGCACTTGCCAGGGGAGAACTCCGAGCCATAGGCGCCACCACTCTGGACGAATACAGGAAGCACATAGAAAAGGACGCGGCCCTGGAGCGGCGCTTTCAGACGGTGTTCACCAAGGAACCGTCCGTGGAAGACACCATATCGATTCTCCGCGGCCTGCAGGAACGCTACGAAATTCATCACGGCGTGCGCATCAAGGACGAAGCACTCATTGCGGCCGCAACCCTGTCGGACCGCTACATCACTTCCCGGTTTCTTCCGGACAAGGCCATAGATCTTGTGGACGAGGCGGCCTCCAAACTGAAAATGGAGATAGAAAGCCAGCCAACGGAGCTCGATATTATCGACAGAAAGATTCTCCAGCTGACCATCGAAAAGCAGGCCCTCTCCAGGGAGGAGGATGAGGCGAGCAGGGAGCGGCTTTCCAAACTCGACAGGGAGCTCTCGGATCTGAAAGGCAGGTCCAATGTGATGAGACTCCAGTGGAAAAACGAAAAAAGCATCATAGAGGAGATCCGGGCGTTCAAGCAGAAACTCGAAGAGTATCACCTGGAGGAAACCCGGTACGAGCGTGAAGGCAACTATTCAAAAGCCGCAGAGATCAAGCACGGCAGGATTCCCGAAACGAAGAAACAGCTCGACGACAAGACGGCAGAGCTGACATCCATACAGGGTTCCTCCCAGCTGTTACGGGAGGAGGTATCCGAAGAGGACATCGCACATGTGGTAAGCATCTGGACGGGAATTCCCGTTTCCAAGATGCTGTCCTCGGAAATCGAGAAGTACCTGGACCTGGAACAGATTCTGTCCCAGCGCGTGGTGGGCCAGGAAAAAGCGATAACCGCAGTGGCCGACGCTATCCGCAGGAACAAGTCCGGTCTTTCCGACGAGACGCGTCCCCTGGGCACCTTCATTTTCATCGGTCCCACGGGTGTCGGCAAGACAGAGCTCGCCAAGACCCTGGCCGAGTTTCTCTTCAACGACGAAAAATCCTTAACCCGCATCGACATGAGCGAATACATGGAAAAATTCTCCGTCTCGAGGCTCATCGGCGCGCCTCCGGGCTACGTTGGTTATGACCAGGGCGGCCAGCTTACCGAAACCGTGCGGCGGCGGCCCTACTCCGTTATCCTGTTCGACGAAATAGAGAAGGCACACCCGGACGTGTTCAACGTGCTGCTGCAGCTGCTCGACGAAGGAAGGCTGACCGACGGCCAGGGCCGGAAAGTCGATTTCAAGAACACCATCATCATCATGACGAGCAACTTGGGCAGCGACATCATTCTCGGGGCCGAGAACATGGACAAGGTGAAGCCTCAGATCGACCTGCTCCTAAATGCCACCTTCAAGCCCGAGTTTCTTAACCGTATCGACGAAATAATAACCTTCAACAGGCTCGGAGAGGACCAGATAACAAAAATCGTGGATATCCAGCTTGCACTGCTTGTGAAAAGGATGCTGGCGCGGAAAATCATGCTTACCTTCGAAGACACTGTCAGGGTTTTTCTGGCAAAAGAAGGTTACAATCCTTCCTTCGGAGCCCGTCCTCTCAAGCGCACCGTTCAGAACATCATCCAGAATCCCATGGCGAGAAAAATTATCGCCGGTGAAATCAAAGAAGGCGACAGCATCGCCATTTCTTTCGGCAAGGGTGGAATCGTGTTCAGGAAGACCGGAAAGACCCCGGCCTAGATCCGCGCTTTAAGGATCTCTTCAATTTCCGGGATCGTCAGTATTGCATGGCTTTCCTTGTGACCGGTCTTTGCCGCCAGCGAGGAGAGGGCTGTTTCCTTAATACCGAAGCTGCCGAGCCGGGGCATCGAGAAATCCTCCGTCCAGGTGTCGATAAGGTTCAGGAGCTGTTCACAGTTGTCCTCCAGCCCCCCCGCGTCCTGACCTGAAAGATATTTTCCCGCCTCCGCGTACTTGAGGAGGGCCGTATTATTCTCCTCCTCATGATCGAAAAGCCTGTTCACAATCGCCGCTGTCGTTTCCGCCAGAAGGGTTCCGCAGACAACACTGTGAGTTATGGGAAAGCCGCCGCCCAAAGGACTTGCAAGCCCGTGCACCAGGCCTAAACCCGCGTTGGCCATGGCGACTCCGGACATGAGGGCCGCATAAGCCATGCCCGATCGGGCTTCCAAATCTTCGCCGTCTTCCACGGCTTTTACCAGGGAGCGGCCCACGGCGATCAGGCCGCTTGCCGCGGAAGCGTCGGAGAGGAGGCTCGCTTTTACCGAAACAAAGGCTTCAAGGAGCTGGGTCAGGGCGTCCAGGCCGACGGCTGCCGTGAGGTCCCTGGGACAGGACAGGGTAAGGATCGGGTCGACAAGCGCCAGGTCCGGCGCATAATTATCGTGGCGAAGTGACTTCTTGTAGCCGCCCGGACCCGGTTTGCTCAAGACGGCGTTTTTGGAAGCCTCCGTCCCTGTTCCCGCAGTGGTGGGAACAGCGATAAAAGGAATCTTTATCCCCGGCGGGGTCTTCGTGCCGACGCTTTCAAGGTAATCTTCCGTGTTCCCGGGAGTTTTCAGCATGGCGGAAACCGCCTTGCCCGCGTCCAGTACACTTCCTCCGCCAACGGCTACAACCGCGTCAGGAAGACTGCCGCGGTTTTCTCCGCATATTTCATCGATCCGGAGGGGAGAAGGTTCTCCTGATGCTGTATAATGCCGGTATTCTATGCCCTTCCTCGGCAGTCCTGCTGTGAGGGACCGCCAGTACTCGGAAGTTGTAAAGGAGATTTTTCCGGTAAGCAGGATTATCCTCTTTATGCCTTTTTTGGCTAGGATATCGGGAAGGCTGAAGAAGGACTCTGTTCCAAAGATGATTTCCGGAGTGCGGTAAAACGTGAATGGCTGCATAACTGTTCCTTACAATAAATTTTACTATTTGCTGATACGCCTGCTTAATCTTTTACCTTGACACTGGACAGTATGGCTGCGCCGTTTATCTTCAAAACAGGCCCGCCGCGTTCGCCGGACTGCCTGGTCTTGTCCTCGAAGGAGCCGAGTATCGGTACGCCGCTCATGACAACACTCATTTCCGGGGGAATACGCAGTTTGATATCGGAGAGCAGGCAGAAAACGTTTATTTCAATAACCCTGCAGGGAAGCACGGCCTGGGTAAAATCGAGGCTGATTTCCCCCATAAATGAAAAAACCTTGCTGACAGGCGGCGGATACCAGACCCCCTTCATATGCCTGTTGCCGAGAACCGCTACAAAGGTGTCCTCATCACGGCTTGTTTCCGGATACGCCTCATGGCCGTCCCGGTAACCGCCGCCGGCATACTTGCCGCCGGCATACCTG
>SPDA01000484.1 GCA_004525155.1 Spirochaetales bacterium | reverse complement strand
CTTCTCTACCTGGTGCCTTCCTGCGATGAACCCCGTTCCGATATTATGGAATATCTGGGCATTTACGGCTACAATCTTGACCTGGTCAAGGACCTTGCCGAGCTGGAGGGCGCGCTGTCCTCCGATTCCCGCAGGCTTGTACTGCTCGATGCCTGCGTTATGGAATCCATAAAAGGCAGCCAGCAGGACCTTAAAAAAATAAAGGATAAATTCCAGGATACCCTCTCGTTCATGTTCTTTTCGCAGAGGGACGATTTCGATACGCGGCTGGCCGCGGTCCGGGCAGGCGGAGAGGCCTTTTTTGCCTTTCCTCCGGACATGGTCAGGGTAATGGACAAGATTGATGCCCTGCTGCATCGAAAGGAACAGGTTCCCTATCATATTCTCATTGTGGATGACGACCCCGAACAGGTATCGTATAACGCTCTGCTTCTACAGCAGGCGGGTATGATTACCTCGGTAGCGCTGGACCCGCGGCAGGTTGTTAAAATTCTCGTGGAGGCGAAACCGGAACTCATTCTCATGGACATGTATATGCCCGGGTGCGACGGCACGGAACTGGCTGCCATCATCCGTCAGCAGGCGGCCTTTGTAGGTGTGCCCATCGTTTTTCTGTCCGTTGAAAGTGACATGGAAAAGCAGATTGAGGCGATCAGGCTCGGCGGGGACGATTTTCTTATGAAACCCATCAGGGAGGAGCACCTCATTGCCTCCATTGTAAACCGGGCCGAGCGCACGCGGAGCATGCGCTATCTCATGGAGCGTGATTCCCTCACCGGGCTTCTTAACCATACGAACCTCAAGGAACAGCTGACCAGGGAGCTGATGCGGTCCCAGCGAACGGAAAGCGAATTCTGTTTCGCCATGATCGATGTGGATCATTTCAAAAAGGTAAACGACAGCTACGGCCATCTGACCGGGGATAACGTGCTCAAGGGTCTTGCCAAGCTGCTTCGCGAGCGCCTGAGGGTGACGGACATAATCGGACGGTACGGCGGGGAGGAGTTCGGCGTGGTGCTTCTCAATACTTCCCTCGAAAACGCATGGAAAATAATGGACGAAATCCGGATCAATTTTTCCCAGATAAGACAGCTGGCCGATATGCAGGAGTTTTTCGTGACTTTCAGCTGCGGTATCGCGAGCTGCAGCGATTTCAAGTCGACCGGCGCCATCAACGAAGCTGCGGACAAGGCGCTTTACTCCGCCAAGGAAGGCGGGCGCAACAAGGTAACCGTCGCCCGCGGCAAATAATATATCGGGCGCCTCTGAAAACTTAAGTTTTCAGATGTCCCCTATCTTCAATCGTTAACCGTGAATTTTATTCCGGAAAAGTTCCGCAGAGAAAACCTGCCTCCACCAGTCAGGGGCGGCGGAACATTCGAGGCTGCAGTAGAGTACGAACAGGGTGGAGAAGCTGAAAACCGGCGCCTCTCCCAGAACGGGCAGCAGCTGCGTAAAGGCAGCGCCCTCTTCGAGCGAGCACATGTAAAAACCGGGGAAGGGGCCGGCAGGAACCGCAAGACCGGAACTGCCGCCTGTCCAGCCTGCGGGCATTTCCGGCGGGGGCGGTTCGGTTTGAAGGAATACGGCATTCTGATGGCTTGTCCAGCCTCCGGTTACCAGCGGAAAACGCGCTGCAGGCAAGGGAAAACCGGCCGGGGCTTCGCGGCTGTAGCCCAGGGGCATTACCGGAGGAAGGGCGAGGGCGGAGGTAAGTCCCAGGACCCGGAAAAGACGCCGTTTCCTTTCCAGGAGTATATCCGCCGCGTGATTCGGCGGCAGGAGGAAAAGTCCCGTCATAACCGGGAGTATACTTCACAAGTTTTTTATTATACAATGAGGCAAAACCATGAATCAGAAAATAGAAAAAACAATCAGGGAAATTTCGGAAAAAATCCGCTCCTGGGACATGGTGGAGGCCGTTTCAACCGCCGATTCATCGGATGTGGACAAGCTGCATCCCTATTTTTTCATCAGCCTCGACGTCTATGTGAAGGGGCAGTTCTCCGGCCGGAAGGACGTACCCTGGCAGGAGAGCGGGCTGCCCGGCGAGGACGTGCGGAAAAATCTCCATCCTTCCCTTTATGCCTTCGAAACTTCCCTTACCTACAAAAAGGACCGTTTTCTCGTGGACAATGTGCCGGTGCGCATCGAATACAAGGATACGGCATGGATAGACTCGCTCACCGCGGCGGATCCGAAAAGCCTGCGGGAACTGTGCAGGAACGGCACCTATACCTTCTACCGGCTTATCTCCGGTGAGGTGTTCTTTTCTAAATCCTTGTGGATTGAGGACAAAAAGGACCAGCTCAGGCGGTCTCCGGAGGAAATGTGGGAAAGCCTCCAGGCCCATTACCGTTCCGCCAGCGACCACGCAGTGAGCGATCTCGCCTCCTCCGTTCTCTCGGAAGACATGTATTTTTTCCAGATTTCCCTTTCCGGTTTTTTAAAGAATATAACGAGGCTTTTATTTGCCATAAACAGGCGTTTTGAACCGTCCGGCAGGTACGCGGGAAAACTCGTGTTCGGCCTGCCGTCCATACCGGAACATTTCAAGGGGCGTTACGACGCCCTTCTCCGTTTTACGGAAGAGCTCAACCCCGCCAGAAAGGCTGAAGTTGCCGAACTCCTCGCCAAATCCGTATACGGTATGGTCAGGTGAAAAGGGTCTTTCCCTTACTCGTACTTCTCACGGTCAGTCTCGCTTCCTCCTGCAGGCAGGTCCGCGGCTTCGAGGTGCTCACATCCGGCGGCGCGCACGTAAGGACGGTATTCAGGGCAGCGGGGTTTGAGGGCACTGCAGCTGAAATAAGGGAGGGGACCTTGCGGTTTACCGGCGGCGGTGCGGAAGAGAAGGCGGATTTTATCTTCCGGAAACCGCTTAAG
>SPDA01000339.1 GCA_004525155.1 Spirochaetales bacterium | reverse complement strand
CGCAAATTACCCGCGGTAATCCGGAGGCACTTACGGCGGAGATAATCTTCGATCATGTCAGGTTGAACGACCCCCTTGCCCTCTCCCTGCGCGATACGGCATGCCTGATGCTGGCCAGGGTCCTGGGCCAGATTCTCAATCTGCTCTCGCCCTCGCTTATTGTGCTCTGCGGCGGCGTCATGAAATCGGCAGACCTCATCCTCCGGAAGGTCGTGGAATACCTGCCTGAATACAGTCTCGGGGTAATGCGTAAACACTGCGAGATAAAAGCCGGCGAACTGGGGCCCGATGCAGGCGTAATCGGAGCCGCGGCATACGCGCTCATGCAGATCCGCAAAACGGGAGACTCTGTTTGATACAGGGCAGCGTATCGAAGGGCTGGCTCCACAAGGAAGCCGGCTTCACCTTCCCCAGGGAATACTATTTCGACCCCGTTTACCGCCGGAAACAGGACCGGGAGATTCACGCCTTTCTCGACCGGCGTTTTCCGGACATTCCGCTCTACCACATGGAATCGAACCTGGTGCAGGCGGAATTCGCCCGCTCCGACCAGCTCATGGTGGGCGGCCTTCAGCCGAACCTGATTCTCGGAGCAATGCTGGGCGCCGAACTGGTATTCCCCGAAGGCGCGGATGCGGATATCCGGGGGCTTCCCCTCGAGAGACTGAAAGAAGCAGGCGAACTGCCGCCTGCAGCGGACCTTTTATCCCGTCCGCCGGTGCCGGAATTTCTGGAACAGCTTGAACGCTGCACAAAAGACTTCGGAAGCGTTCCGGTCATTCCGCCTTTTTTCTGGGACCTTTCCTGCAGGGCGACCATCCACGGTTTCATAACCACGGCCTTTAAATTCTGCGGTCAGGCAGCCTTCATCATGCTCTTTGAAAATCCCGACCTGCTCACAGAGGTTCACCGCTGGATCGACGCTAGTTATGCCGCCCTGATAGCCCTCTTCGCACCTTTTCTTCCGGCACCTGTTTCGGGTATTCATATCGGCGAGTGTTCAGGCGCCCTTGTTTCCGCGGAAGATTTCACGTCGCACATCCTGCCCTGGGCCTCAGGCATGGGCAGGCGCTACGGCAGGGTCCGCTTCCATTCCTGCGGCGATTCTGACCATCTCCTGGAAAGCATAGCCGCCATTGAGAACCTCCATGCCCTCGACACGGGCTCCGGCACCTCTGCGGCAAAGGCAAGGCGGATTCTCGGTCCGGGGATTACGCTGGAACTCGCGCCGCCCGTGGAACTGCTCGTATCCTCTTCCGCGGAAAAGGACATTGCCGCATGGCTGGACCTGGTCCTCGCAGAAAACCAGGGCGGCCCCCTGCGCATCGGGTATCACCTGGAACCGGGTTACAATTTCGACGCCGTCATGCTGATTCATAAAAACCTTGAAAAGAGAGGGATTGTGCGGCGGGGAAGAACAATTTTTTAGTCAGCGCACGGGCCCGGTTTTAAGATAATTATTACCTCCTCCAATTCTGACCTATAGATACTTTACAATTTTACTCAAATAATGCCATAATCGGCGGAATATTCATAAAAGTATTATTTAAAATGGAGGATACGTATGGTTGAATGGCAAAAAAATAATGACGCTCTCGGTTCAGTAAACCGGGGCAACGCGGCAGAATCGGGCCTGTGTACGCTCTGCAGGGCAGACTGCAAGGGCAGGTGCGAAACCTGGCTGAGCAGCATGTACGGCAGGGAAATGCTCTACCCCAGAGACTACGGTCTCGTTACGGCAGGATCAAAAAACACCACTCATATTGGAGTGAATTACGATTCCCTCCGGATACAGGGTTACAATTACGGAGTCCACGGACTGCCGCCGGGATTGAAACCCATCGAGGATGACTGTGTATTTCCAAACGTGAATACCGTCACCGAATTCGGATGGAAGGAAAAAATAAAATCCCGTGTTCCCATGATGACCGGCGCACTGGGTTCGACACTCATCGCTGAAAAATACTGGGATTCCTTTGCAGTCGGCGCGGCCCTTGTCGGGTTTCCCGTTGTGATCGGTGAAAACGTGGTCGGTGTGGACAGAAATTCCATACTCGAAAAAGGCCGCATAAAAGATTCTCCGGAACTGAACCGGCGTATCGACACATACCTCCGCTACCACGACGGTTACGGCGCCATCATCGTTCAGATGAACGTGGAAGACACCCGCAACGGCGTTGCGGAATATGTCATTGAAAAATACGGCGACAAGGTAATCATTGAACTGAAGTGGGGACAGGGCGCCAAGGATATAGGCGGTGAAATTCAGGTAACCGACCTTGACTACGCGATTTTCTTAAAGGAACGGGGCTATATCGTGGACCCGGACCCCACCAGAAAGGAAGTGCAGGAAGCGTTCAAGCATCATGCCATTAAATCCTTCGCACGGCATTCCCGTCTCGGGTACACGGGGCTTAATTCCCCGGCAGATGTGCGCAAGGACTTTGAAAAATCGGTTTCCCATTTGCGGGGACTCGGGTACAAGAGAATAACCCTCAAGACAGGTTCCTACGGCATGGAAGCCCTGGCTATGGCGATACGCTATGCAAGCGATTTCGAACTTGACCTCCTCACCATAGACGGTTCCGCCGGCGGGACGGGCATGAGCCCCTGGAACATGATGGAATACTGGGGCGTGCCCTCTCTCGTACTGCACGCCAAGGCTTTCGAATACGCGAAAGTCATGGCCGATTCCGGTAAACGTGTCGTGGACCTGTCCTTTGCAGGCGGCCTGGCAAGGGAAGATCATATCTTCAAAGCCCTGGCTCTTGGCGCTCCTTTTGTCAAACTCATCTGCATGGGCCGGTCGCTCATGATTCCCGGTTTTCTCGGTTCCAATATCGAAGGCGTTATCCGGCCGGAACGGAAAGCGGTGGTCAACGGCCTCTGGGACAAGCTGCCCACAGGGGTTTCCGAACACGGCTCCTACCCGGAAGAGATTTTTACCACATATTACGATGTACAGAACAAGGTAGGCGAAGAGGAGATGAAGAACATTCCTTACGGCGCCATAGCCCTCTGGACCCTGGTGGACAAATTGACCGCCGGTCTTCAGCAGCTCATGGCTGGAGCCCGCAAGTTCTCTGTCCCCCGGATTTCTAGGAACGACCTGTTTTCCGGAAACCGGGAAACGGAAGCGGAAACAGGCATACCCTATCTCTCCGAGATAGGCAACCAGTCCGCTCTGGACATTCTTAAAAAGGGTTAGGATTCATCCCTGCCGTCCCGCACATCGGGAACCGGTAAAAACAGATACGAAAACACCCGCCTCCGCCTGCCGGAGGCGGGTTTATTTTTTGCGGCCTTGAGCATCAGCGACTGCAGGTTCGAATTCATGGCGCCGAATTCACCGTCGGACAGATACAATTCCCCCTTATCGATTTCGACGCCGTCCGCAAGCACATTCAGGTCTCCGGTATCCGGTTTCGTGTCCAGGTACCGTTTCATATCCGCGATAAACGACGACAAAAATATTCTGAAGGCGCGCTCATAATCCGATTTTTTCATCCCGCGCAGGTCTTCCGGCCTTAACGACGGAGGCTGCGGCATGATGTACACCTTCTCAACGGTACCCCGGATCTGGTTCAGCTCCGCGACCTCGATAATCCCCGATTCTGCGAGAATATTCAGGTGCCGGTACAGCGTGGTCTGCGGTACATCCGGAAGCAGTTCCGCAATATCTTTCGCCGTCATTTTTTGCCCCGAAACAGCCGCGATTATCCTCATTCTGACGGGGTGAAAGATGAGGTCCGGTTTTTCCCTTATCTGCATAAATTCTCCTTGACATCATT
>SPDA01000488.1 GCA_004525155.1 Spirochaetales bacterium | reverse complement strand
TTCCGCGTAACTCGATGTCTGCCGTACAAGGCTCAGTTCAACCTCGTCGCCGGGAACACCGTAAGGAACAAAGACAGCCTGCCCGTCAATTCTCGAGATGCTTACGCCGTTCCCTCCAAGCTTTTCTATGGTGACAGTTTTCTGTATCATGACATGGCCTGCAATCGAGGTACTATACCATACAAGGCTTCCTTTGAAAACTGCGGTTCAAAACGGAAAGGAAGCGGCTTTTTTTATCCGTTCCAAAGAGGCTTCAACAGGCACATGGTCCGCGATTCCGATAATGCACCGGGAGTCGGATTCTGTTTCCGCCTTTGCCAGGGCTGTAATGAAATCATCCTCTTCGACCGAAGGCATAAAAAAATCCTGGGCAAGCCCCCCCCATAAAACGAGGTCCGGCCCTGCCTTCCTCCTTGCCTCGGGCAGCGGCGTATCCCCCTGGGGAGGGCCGCAGATGCCGGCGATGCAGTCTATGCCCGAATCCTTCACGAGATCCAGCAGGCTGCCGACAGGTCCGCCGGCATGAACGGTATGGATGTATCCTTCCCCGTGGAGGATGTCCGCCGCGGCCCGGTACCCTTCCAGCATGTATGCCTCGAAGTGGGCGGATGAAATAAAGGAAGCATCGAGATTATCCGGCGAATAGGCAAACCGTACACCGGCTATACCCCTGCAGGCCTCGACGACAGCCTTTACCTGCCCGGCGTACCGTTCTTCCGCCGCTTTCATCATGCCGGGAAGTTCGTCTTCGCCCTCCATGAGGATGAAAAGCCCTTCGCTGTATCCGACCATTTCCAGCAGGAGCCGGGCAAAAGGTTTTGATGGCAGCTGGAGTGCCGGTACTCCTGATTCTCCGAGCATGGTAACGGCTGCAGCCAGCAGGTCCGGAGCCGGGATTATCGACTCCTCCTCCGTGAGAGCCCGGAACAGGGTAAGATCTTCCGCGGTTTTTACCGGATATTCCGACTGCCACCAGTCTCCATCCGGTCCCAAAATCCATTTCGCCGTGAATTCCTTATGCCCGACCCGGTAACGCACTGCTCTTTCCTGCGGCGTACCGCTCTCTTCAACGGCAACACTGCCGGACTTCCTGGTCCAGGCTTTCACTGGTTTCCAGGCCGGAACACCGAAATAACGGCAGATTTCCGCGAAATTCATGCCGGAAACCTCGGCGGGCAGGGTTCCGCGCTCCGTATGCCAGGAAAACCATAGATTCAGATCCGGGAGAAAACGGGGATACTGCATGCTTTACTGTATCACAACTTCCTTTATTAGAAAATCGGCCATCTTTCTCCATGCCCCGCGGGCTGTTCCTCCGTCTCCCTGTTCATGCTATTATCCGGGCAGGATGAATATCATAGAAATCACCGCCAAATCCCTCCTCCGCAAACAGAAGCAGGTGGACGCCTGGTTCTGTTCCGCCTACGGGATGAACATCTACCGCGGCTGCGCTCACAACTGCGCCTATTGCGACGGCAGGGCGGAAACCTACCAGGTTGAAGGCGATTTCGGAAGCGATATCAGTGTAAAAGTTAATGCCCCGGAACTCCTTCGCCGGGAGCTCGATCCCGCAGGAAAACGCAAACCCATGAAGAGGACCTACATTTTTATCGGGGGCGGCGTCAACGACGCCTATCAGCCCGCGGAAGAAAAGTACCGCCTTACCAGGCGCGCTTTGGAGATCATTCTCGGTTACGGACTGCATGTACATGTACTGACAAAATCCGTTTTGGTGGAGAGGGACATCGACATCCTGCTAAAGATAAACAAGGCGCAATCAGCGGGATATAATGCCAGGGCAGTGGTCAGTTTTTCCTTTTCGTCAGCGGACGACAAAATAAGCAGAGTGTTCGAACCCGGCGTACCACCGCCCTCCCGGAGATTCTCAGCCATTAAACGACTCAAGGACGCGGGACTGTACTGTGGTATATATCTTATGCCCGTCCTTCCCTTTATTACGGATTACCCGGAACAGATTGAAGCTGTCTTCAAAGCGGGGACGGAAGCGGGCGCGGATTTTCTCGTATTCGGCGGACTGACCTTAAAGGAAGGCAGACAGAAGGAGTATTTCTTGCAGGCTCTGCGGCGCTTCTCCGGCGCTGCAGGAGATTTAATCGCGGGTGCCGGGGATCTGCCGCTGCAGTACGATGTCATCTATCCCGGCGACCCCTACAAACCGGGCAGTTCGTACGGAAATGCCCGCCCCGATTACTGTTCCCTCCTTAACGAGGTTGTCTTTACCGTTGCCCGGCGCCACCGCCTTCCCCTGCGCATGCCGCCTGCCCTTTTCCGCGGCATCATGGACGAGAACGATCGTATTGCGGTCATGCTCGAGCATATGGATTACTTTCATCGCGCCCGGGGACACAAATCAACCTTCGGCTGGGCAGCCCGCAAGGTGCGGGAACTGGAAGCGCCGGCGAGTGCTATGGGGAACAGGCTTCGTTCCGTTTCCGGCATAGGGCCTGCCACCGCGGACATTATAGGGGAAATACTTGCCACCGGCACAAGTGTAAAATACGAAAAACTGCTGTACGGCAGCATGTAACCGGACGGTACTGCGCATCGCAGCGCCGCGCGTTGTCGTAACCTTGTATAGATAGTATATTATTGAAGAGGCGAAATATGAAACAGGCGTATATACTGGTAGAAGACATTTACGAGGACATGGAATTCTGGTACCCCTATTACCGGCTGCAGGAAGCAGGGTTCAACGTAACCGTCGTCGCACCGGAGAAGGGAAAAACGTATACAAGCAAGCACGGTTATCCCGCGGTTTCCGAAATTGCTGCGGCAAAAGCGAATCCGAAAACGCCTGCCGTACTTATTGTCCCCGGCGGATATGCC
>SPDA01000536.1 GCA_004525155.1 Spirochaetales bacterium | reverse complement strand
GATATATCGAGTACTCGTCAGGCAAAAGCCCTCGGGATTGAGACTGTTTACCAGGATCTCGCCCTTGTGGACAGCCTGAGCATCGAGAAGAATATCTATCTCGGCAAGGAGATAGTGAGGAAGTACCTCGGCATCGAGGTGCTCCAAAACCGCGCCATGAAGAAAGGCGCTCTGAAGTTTCTGTCGGATGTGGGCATCAATATCGACGATCCAAATCGAATAGTGGAGAAGCTGTCAGGGGGTCAGCGTCATGCAGTAGCCATCAGCAAGGGCGCCTTTTGGACAAAAAAAATACTTATCCTCGATGAACCGACGGCAGCCTTGGGTGTTATAGAGACCGGGCGGATTCTCAACATGATCCTGGAGCTTAAAAAGAAAGGACTTTCGATTATATTCATTACCCACAATATGAAACATGCCTTCCTTGTGGCGGATCGGTCCGTTGTGCTGTGCGTGGGGAAATAGTGGGTGAGCGTAGGAAGGAAGAGACAAACCACGAGGAGATTGTGAAGATGATTACCGGCGCGATATTCATGGAAAATAACAAGGTTTAGGAAAATCCATTTAGTGAGAGAAGTTTGATGAGTGATTCAACGATAGGTAAAAAAAACAAAAAAAATATAATTCGGCATTTTTTTCAAATTAGGGAAATAGGTGCTCTTATTCCTCTGGTGATCATATTCACGGCTGCAAGCTTATCAAACGAGGCTTTCATTTCCCTTTCCAACCTTTTAAACATGCTCCGAGCCACTTCCTATCTGTTCATTGTCGCGGTCGGCATGACATTTGTTCTCTGCGGCCGTGGACTGGACCTTTCCGTCGGCTCCCAGGTAGGACTTTCAGGAATCATCCTCGGCATACTCATGGTTTGGTGGCGTGTACCAGTTTGGATTGCCATTCCCACTGCCCTGATTATCGGGGCCGCGGCCGGAGCTATAAACGGATTCCTGATAACGATTTTCCGTATCCCGCCATTTATAGCAACCCTCGCAACCTACTACTCATATCGAGGCATCCTGCAGGGTATTACGAAAGCCGCACCGATCGGACCGATGCCGCAGGGGTTCAGGGCTCTGGGCCAGGGCAGTTTTTTGGGAATCGCCTATGTGATATGGTTCATCATCGCTCTGCTGTTGGTGGCCACCTTTGTCTTTCGGAAGATGAAGTTCGGCCGCTACACCCTCGCCATGGGGGGAAATGCTGAAAGCACACGCCTGGCGGGAATTAACACACGGAGACTCTCTTTCTCCCTCTACGTGATAAGCGGAGTACTTGCATCCATTGCCGCCATCTTTTTCAACTCCCGCTTTTCCTCAGCACAGACAGGAACGGGGACAGGCATGGAGCTTCAGGCCATCGCGGCATGTATCATCGGCGGGGTAAGCCTATTCGGCGGTTCCGGCTCCATCCTGGGCACTCTAATCGGATGCATGTTCCTGACCGTTCTCGAAAACGGAATGATCATGGACCACATTTCCGGCTATTGGCAGCAGGCGGTCGTCGGTCTGATTATCATAATCGCCATCGTTATAGATCTTATTCGCAAAGGCGATCTGGTGCAAAAGGCATAACTGTATACGGGAAAAGGCGATCCGACGCCTGCATTGCTCTCAATTTTACCGTAAAGGATAATAAAATGATTTCCATTCGTAAGAGACTCGAACAGTCGCTGGCCGGAGGCCTCGTGCAGCAACCTGTTTACGCGGTTTATGACTGGTTTGTACAGAACCGTCCCATAGACTGGCAGGAACTGTTCGATCAAGGCCTCGGCCAGGTCGGCCACGCGAGCCTCATCACGGCCTTCTATCCTCATGCCGAGAAAGTGGAGACCCTGACGGAGGACGAGAAGGGACCCCGCCGCGATGTGCGCTGGATAACCGAAAACGGGGAACTGCACGAATGGTACAGGGGCGAGTGGCGCCAGGAATACCTTGTAAAATCGCCGAAAGACTATGCAATCATCGCAAAGGCACTGGAGGATACGCGTTTCACATTTTCCGACGCTGCCTTCGATAAGGCAGAGGCATCCATAGGGGAGAGTGGTATCACCTTCGGTCAGCTGGGTGACCTTATCCATGAGGTCCGAACGCCGCTGCAGGCAATACAGATAGACTTTGCCGGACTCGAGCGTTTTTCCCTTGACCTTTCCGATGAGACCCCGCAACTTATGGATTTAATTGAGCAGATGAACGAGCAGTGGCTCGAGAAATTCCGGATGGTACGCGAAAGTGGTGCACATATGATAAAGCTGTGGGAGAACATGAGTATCGTGACCATGGGGCCGGAAATCTTCCGTCGTTTTCTTGTACCTCTTTACAGAAAGTTCTTAAAGATCCTTGAAGGTACCGGCAAAGGAATCCATGTCCATTTTGACGGAAAACTGCGGCCTATAGCCTCCGATATAGCCGGGCTGCCCTTTGCGGGAATTGATTCGCTGACCGGTCTGCCGGAGGGCGACTTGTCGGCTGCGGAGGCACGGGCCTTGTGGCCGGACAAGTTTTTCTGGCTTCACCCCAACCTGGGATGGTACCAACTGCCGACTGCGGAGCTGAAAGCTGCAATCCGCCGCACTGCGTTGGATGCCGACAACAGGTTCTGTATGATGATAAGCGAGGAGGTGCCGCCGGATTGGCATCGCTCGGTACCTGCTG
>SPDA01000299.1 GCA_004525155.1 Spirochaetales bacterium | reverse complement strand
GAATCGGCCTTGAACGGTCTTTCCCTTTCGGGACAGGGCCTCTCCGCCGCAGAAATACCGGCCGTGTACCGGGAGCTCATGGATTACACGAAAGATATTGAAAAAAAGCTGCCGGATCCCAAAGGCATGACAGCCGCGGACAGGACAATTCAGGCACTTAAGCTGTCCCTTAACGCGGCGGAAAAGCAGGCGGGGTTCTGGTTTCTTCCTTTCCTTCCCAACCCTGTATTCTCCGCCGGTATTACTTACGATATCGAAAAGCAGGCAGTCGACTGGAACGTTTCCCTGGGTTTTTCCATTTCCGTTTTCGATCGCGGCGAGCGGGCTGTGGAAGCGGCGTCGAGAAAAAAAGGCGCCGATTTGGCGAGGCTCGAGCTCGAACAGGCGGAACAGTCCAAGACAATCTCCCTTGACCGCGGCTGGAGTCAGAAAGAAATCCTTAAAATGGATTATGAGATAGCGGGGCTCAATCTCGAGGAAAAAACGGAACTCCGGGACGAAGCGGAACAGCTCTTCAAACAGGGGTTCATATCGGAGGAAGATTACATCATGAATCAGATGGATTTCCGCATGGCCGGACTTGCACAGACGAAAAGCGCAAACCAGTATCTGATTCAGCTCCTCGACATTGTACGGATGTACGGAGCCGGCGGCGCACCGAAGGAGAATTGAATGCGACGATACGGATTTTTCACGGCTGCAGTTCTTTTAATGTTCTGCGCTGCCGCTGCCTTTTCCCAGGAAGGCAGGGGAGGCACCGCACCGGGCGGAGGAAGGGCTGGAGGACAATCTCCAGCGGCCGGAGCACAGGGAGGCAGACCCTCGCCCGTAACCGCGGCCGAGATTACCGAAAGGTATCAGTCCATTTCTGCCGGCGGCCGCCTGCGGCCCAGAATAAGCGTTGACCACCAGGCGACGGCAACGGGGCTGGTTTTGGCCGTCAATGTCCGCCAGGGGCAAGGGGTAACCGAGGGTCAGGAACTGTTCAGCATAGAACGGGACAGCACGGCGGGCAGTTTCAAACCGGCTGTGGTTACTGCGCGCATCGGCGGCGTGGTCTCGGAAGTGTCCGTTCAGCCGAGGGACGGGATTTCCGCGGGACAGAAGGGAGTTACCATTGTCGGCACCGGCGGTTACCTGCTCGAAGCCACTATAAGCGACAAGGACGCGTTCAAGGTCAATGTGGGAGAAAGCATCACCGGTCACACCGTGGACGGCAAAGTCCTTCATGGGTTTCTCACAGGGCGATCCATAGAACCGGATTACGCTACGGGTTTGTTCTCCCTTACCTTCGAATTCCCTAACGGGCAGGATACGCACGTGGGAGAATTTGTCATGGTGGATTTGCCCGTGGACCGTACGAGGGGTATTTTCTTGAACCGGGAACTGCTGGTACGGCGCTACGGCAAATTTTTCGTATGGATTGTCAATAAGGAAAAGGTCCTGGAAATAAAGGAAGTCAAGACCGGCGCGGTCATCGGGGATGAGGTCCTCATTCTGGAAGGCCTTAACGCCGGCGACAGTTACCTGTCACGCCTTACGGGGAGAGAGAAGGAAGGGAACCCCGTCACGCCCCCGGAGCAATAAGCATGCTTGCCTTTATTTTTCGTAAGCGGACAGGTTTTATTCTTCTCATAGTCCTGCTCTGCGGGCTGGGCGTCATACTTCTTACGAGGCTGCCTGTTCAATTATACCCCAGAACAAACCGGCCCAGGGTAATGGCCAGTATAAACCATCCCGGATACTCCGCCGTGGACTTTTCCCGTGAATTTTCCGCATCCATAGAGTCCCAGTTCCTCGCGATAGAAGGCGTGGATATTCTGAATGTCCAGTACGGCAGTGATCACAGCAATTTCAGCATGACCTTCGACTGGAGCGTGGACGCGGTAAAGGCCAAGGCGGACGTGGAATCCGCCATGAACACCATAAAAAACCAGCTGCCCGCGGATTTCCGGGACAATTACCGGGTATGTTTTTCCAGCGGCGAAAACGCAGGATACCTCGTAGTCGGCGTCGCTTCGGAGAAAATCAGCCCGGAGGATCTGTATACAATTCTGAAAGCTTCCGTTGAGCCGAAACTGAACCAGGCACAGGATGTGGAGGTCGTGGAAATCTTCAACGTGGAAGATCTTCAAGCCACTGTTCTCCTGCGGCAGACCGATATGCTGAGGTACGGCATCACCATCCGGGACGTGGACGCTGCCATGCGCGTCGGCTACCTGCCCCAGTCCGTGGGCGTGCTCCGGGAGGGTGATTCCAGGTACAGCGTCCGGTTTGCAAAGGGCAGCAGTTCCGTGTATGACCTGGGAGACATACCCATAATACAGCTCGGGGATGTCAGCGTCCGTCTGCAGGACGTAGCGGATATCGACATCCGCTACACCATCCCGAGACAGCTGTTCCTCATGGACGGCAAGAGAGGCATCCAGATTACCGCATCTCCCATAGACGGCGGCAATATAAAGCTCATGTCTGAAGACATTTTAAACATCCTCGAAAATTCCAGGGAAACCGGCATCCTGCCGGAAGATACAACGATAACCTCCTATCTAAATCCCGCGGAATACATCGACAGATCCATCAGCAGTGTGGTTAAAGCGGCAATCCTGGGGGCAGCCCTTGCCATGCTTATCGTTCTGCTTTCCTTAGGGGAACTGAAGAACACCTTACTTATCGGTATCTCGCTTCCATTGTCGCTTATACTCTCCTTTATCCTGATGTACGTTTTCAAGGTCAGCCTCAATCTTATATCCCTGGGAGGCATGGCCCTGGCGGTGGGGATGGTTGTGGACTCATCAATCGTGGTAATGGAAAACATCCACCGGCATCATATTGACGAACGCCCTCTGCGCGACACCGTTCATTTGAAAGATCTCATCTTACGGGCCGTAAAGCAGGTACAGGGGCCTGTCATAGCCTCTACCCTCACGTCTATTCTCGTGTTTCTTCCTATTCCTTTTACCGCACCGCTGACCAACGCGATTCTGGGAGACCAGGCGAAAGTCGTCATTTTCTCCCTCTCCTTTGCCATGGTTGTCGCCCTCACTGTCGTACCCCTGGTCGCCTTTCTGCTGGATCGCAGGAAAGCCGCCCACGGCAAATCTCTGGACGAGGAAGCGACGCCGAAAGGGCTCGCGAAAATTTCCACCCGGGTAATGGGCTGGTTAATAAAACTGTACAAGCGGGCGCTTAGGGCCATTATTTCCAGACCAGCAACCTCGCTTATAGCAATCGTTATCGCTGCTGCCGTGTTTGCGGTCTGTGTACTGGTACTGCTGCCTCTCATACCCAAGGAAATAATATCCCCTCCCCAGAGCGACAGGATCGTCGTATTCATGCGCCGTGCCACGTCCATTGAAACCCTGGAACTTGTCGAAACCGTGATGCCGGAAATGGACAGGCAGGTGAAGGCCGCTGTCGGCGACTATGTAAAAAGCACATACTCCGAAGTGCGGGGATTTTCCAACAGGTTTTTCGTGCTGCTTAAAAGTCCCAGCGATGCGGACCACGTAATGGCCGACCTGCAGAAACTCTTTGTGTCGGACAACGAATGGTATTACAACATCATGATGTGGGACCCTGCCCAGCTGCCCCTGCCGAGAACTATGGACCTCCAGATAAGCGTGAAAGGAGAAGACGAAGCGGAAAAGGTCGCACTGCTGGAACGGATAAGGGACATAATCAACGGTCTTGAGGTTTACGGATGGACCTTCACCAATCCGTCCACAAGTTTTGCCAACGAACTGCAGATGTCCGCGAGAAAGGAAACCATCAATTCCATTCCCGGCTACAGCGAGAGTTCCCTCCTGTCCCTGGTAAGCAGGATCCTCCAGGGTACGGCAACCCTGGAATACGAGGAGGGAAGCACCACCGTCCAGGTTACCGCGGAATACCCGGAGGAGCTTGTTCAGGGCAGGTACAACCTCAGCAACTTCCTGCTGCCGTATAAACAAGGCACCGTTCCCCTCAAGCATTTCTTCAATTTTTCCGAATCCCAGAGTGTATCGGAAATTGTTTCCGAAAACGGCGATCCCGTTTTCCGCGTGTACGCGGCCATGCCTCCGGGCTCCGCGGCCGCGAAAAGAGCCGCTTTAGAAAACCAGGTAAAAGAAGAATTGGACGCGAAACTGACTCTGCCCGCCGGGTATACCCTGATTTTCGAAAACCCCCAGG
>SPDA01000372.1 GCA_004525155.1 Spirochaetales bacterium | reverse complement strand
CCATGCCGAAATGTCTCTTGAGACGTTCCGCGCTCTGTTTTATATCAAAACTCCAGTCAGGAAACCGGTTGACGAGAAGGGAATCCTGCTGGTCGATGAACCGTGCTATATCGGCGTCTTCGGATAACAACGAATCCTGGATGATGATTTCCCTCGGCAGCAGCCGCTGGAATTCCGTCTTCAGAGCCTGGACACGTTCCTTGTAGGGATACGAGGTAGAAAAGAAATCCCCCGTGGAACTGTCCACGTAGGAAAAGGAAAGGCTTTTTTTATAGACACCCACGGCCGCGAGAAAATTGTTCGCAGTTTTGTCGAGGAATTCCTCCTGCAGTACTGTTCCGGGGCTGATAATTTCCACGATATCCCGCTCGACAATCGTTTTACCCCTGCCCGGTTCTGTCAATTGTTCGCATACGGCAATTTTTTTACCGAATTTCAGCAGTTTGGCGATGTAGGTCTGCGAGGCGTGATAGGGAATGCCGCACATGGGAACACCGTTCCGCTGTGTAAGGGTGAGTCCCAAAAGCCGGCTTGCCTCTTTGGCGTCTTCCTCGAACATTTCGTAAAAATCGCCGAGGCGGAAAAAAAGAACGGCATTGCCGGATTTTTCCTTGATTCGTTTATACTGAAGCATCATGGGTGTTGAGGCCGGCATGGTGTTCACTATACAAAAAAAAAGGCCGTCCTTCAATCAAGAAAGACGGCTCTTTTATGCAAATTCAGTATGTAACCGGGATCATGCCAGGGCGGCGATGGCAGCGTCCGCAGCCGATGCAGCGTCCGGCGCGTACATGTCGGCGCCGATGCTTTTGCAGTAGCTGTCGGTTACGGGTGCTCCGCCGACCATGATTTTGACCTTACCGCGGATACCTGCTTCGGTTGCGGCTTTGACGATGTTTTCCATTTCGGTCATGGTCGTGGTCAGAAGAGCTGAACAGGCTATGACATCCGCGTTCTGGTTCTTCGCTTCGGTAACAAATTTTTCCGCGGAAACGTCGATACCGAGATCCACAACCTGGAGGCCTTTGCCTTCCATCATGATTTTTACCAGGTTCTTGCCGATGTCATGAAGGTCGCCTTTTACCGTACCGAGAACAACTTTCCCCTTGGCACCCATTTCGCCTTCGCCCAAAAGCGGCTTCAGAATGGCTATACCGGCATTCATTGCGCGCGCCGCGATGAGAACTTCGGGAACGTAAACCTCATTTTTCTTGAATTTCTCGCCGATTATGCTCATGCCGATCATAAGGCCTTCATTGAGAATTGCCTTCGCTGCCGTACCCTGGTCTATCGCCTTCTGTACAAGCTCGGTTACTTCTTTTGCCTTTCCTTTCTGAAGCAGTTCGGAAATTTCATTTAAGATGCTCATGTTGTACTCTCCAATAGTTTATCCGGAATATTATCCGGTTTTGTCCTGTTTTCTCCGGCCCATGGATTCCCGGTATTTTTCGGGACTCATGCCGGTTATTTTTTTAAAGACCTTCGAGACATAACTCTGGTCCTCAAATCCGGTAAGAAATGCGATATTAACCAGCGAAACGGAATCCTCCATCAGCAGTTTCTTGCTCATGTTCACACGGAACTGATTAAGATACATATTGAAATTGAACTTCATTTCTTCCTTAAAAACCTTGCTGAAATACGAAGGGCTGATATTCGCCGTTTCCGCCACATCGTTTAAGGATATTTTGTTCATGTAATTTTTTTTAACGAATTCCAGGGCTTTGTAGATTACGTCCACATGTTTGACGTCGCGCAAATCGAAAACACAGTCCGTAAACCTGTTCATGATTCTCGAAAGCCACGAAGCGAGCTGATCAACAGACGTGTAGGTATGGATCTGGTTTAAGTATTTATAATTGAGGCCGAAAATCTCGTCGAGGCTGGCGCCGCCTTCAAGAGCCGCCCTGGAGAGAAGGACCACGAGTTCCAGGATTCTCGACTTCACCACATCAAAATTCCTGCCGCTTGCGAAAAATACGTGGCCAAGGATTTCGTTCAGCACCTTGCGGGAGCCTTCCTTGTCGCCGGAAGAAATCAGGGCAAGCAACTCCCGCTCTTTATCGATGGGATAGGTATTGTCCATCGTTTCGTCATCGCCGCCCATGCTTTTCAGGAAATGTATATATTCCGCTATCTGGGACTGCTGCTGAAGATTATCCTGGTCTTCCGCCACCTGAACCGGATTGAGTTTTGAAACCTGTCCGGCGACCAGGGAGAGCATTTCCGCCATGCTCGAGACGCGGCCCGGGGAGATGTATTTTACTTCCTTGATGGAAGCCTTAAGCTCGCCTATCACGCTCCCGCGGATATTGTGTTTTTCAACGACTTCGTTAATGAGAAAGTCATCGGTACTGGTTATGTTGACAGGCCCGCCCAGCATGGCACCCTGCATCATTCCTTCCACCATGATGGGCGATGCCCAGTGGACCATACCTATGGGACAAAAAAAAATGTACTTCCCGCCGAACCGTTCCGCCTGGTAGCTTCCGTAAAGATGTACATGGCTGCACTGAAGATTATCGTCGAGAAGGTTCTGTATCCGCTGGCAGAAGGTGCAATAGATTCCCGAGGTATAGGTAGAAAAAATTATCTTTCCCTTGTTGTCTATGAGAAAGGAATCCGTATCCACAGCCTGGGTATAGAGTTTGAGAAACCTGATAGCTGTATCGAGATCGTAGTTTACGGTCTTTCTGAGAGTATCCAGCTCTTCTTTTGAATATTCCTGACAGGTATTGATAATTTCCATGGTATTATTCAATAAACCTGGATCCGTTCGAAACTAGCATCATATCAGTGTAATGAAAACAGGTTTACGCGTAAATGTCTTGAATTATATTAATAATTTTTGTAATAAAAGGCCCGAAAATAAAAATAGCGGCGAAGGGAGTTGAACCCCTGACCGAACGGATATGAGCCGTTTGCTCTACCAACTGAGCTACGCCGCCTTGATGAGAGTGAAATATAACAACCCCCGCCTTAAATGTCAATATTGGATTTGACCGGAGAAACTGAATATAATTGTGCCTTATTCCGGGTGAACTCCGGTAAAAATGTATTTTTGCACTATATTGAAGCATTGTATAAAAAGAAAATCTCGGATAGTCTGACGCAAATGAATTTCCGGCTGATCTTTCGGCAGAATTTGTACAAAGTATTAAAAATAAACATTTACCCGCATGCGGAGTTTAACGACATCCTTACCATGCTGAACAATATAAAGTTTACAGGGGGGAACACAAAGCAGGAGCACATTATGTATGCAGTCCTTGAATTAGTAAATAATTCTCTCCGTGCGCACAGGGAACAATCCGTACGGAAGCCTATACATATTGTATTTTCCTGTAACGAAGAAGACCTCCATATAGAAATCAGGGACTCCGGCGGCGGGTTTAATCCCGCGAAACTGCCCTACGATTTAAACGCGCCGGTAGACATGATCGATACGAACAACGAATCCTTCCAGACTTACCGCGAACGGTTCAATTACAAGCGTTTCGGAATCGGTCTGTATATTGCCAAAAAGACTTT
>SPDA01000338.1 GCA_004525155.1 Spirochaetales bacterium | reverse complement strand
GAAACTCGTTAAACCTAAGGAAGTGGCTGGCCGCGTGCTTCAGCTCCTCGATGTGGTAGGCATGGGCAGCGGCCACCTGAAGCGCTATCCGCACGAATTCTCGGGCGGACAGAGACAGCGCATAGCAATCGCCAGGGCCCTGGCAACCAATCCCCGGTTCATCCTCATGGACGAACCCACCTCCGCCCTTGATGTGTCCGTGCAGGCGCAGATTTTAAATTTATTGAAGAAACTCCAGGATGAGTTCCAGCTTACCTACCTTTTCGTAACCCACCACCTCCTCGTGGTCAAATACATAAGCACCAGGGTGGCGGTTATGTACCTGGGCAAGATAGTGGAATTGTGCGGCACTGTCGAACTGTTCAAACGGTCCCTGCATCCCTATACCAAGGCCCTGCTCTCCGCCATACCCATACCGGATCCCGAATCCGGCAAGGAGCGCATTATCCTTACCGGGGATGTGCCGAACCCGGTAAATCCGCCGGCGGCGTGTCGATTCAACCCGCGCTGTTCCTACGCGAAGGATATCTGCCGGGAAAAGGAACCCCTGCTCGAAGATGTGGGTTCCGGGCATACCGTCGCCTGTCACAGGTGGCGCGAGATCTAGAAACTGCCCCTGATCATGCATGCTAGAGATAAGACAGAAATGGCTTATTAGAAACAGTATCACCGCCGCAGTCCTGGCTCTTCTGTGGAACACGATCCTGCTCCGGCCGATGCGGGTTCTTATTGTTTTCCTGCACGAGGCTTTTCATGCCGCGGCAGCGCTCGTTACAGGCGGCGGTGTCCGCATGATAGAGATCCTGTCCCATGAAAGCGGGGTGGCGCGTCTCTACGGAGGCTGGCCGGTTCTCGTATATTCGGCCGGCTATCTCGGGACCGCCCTGACCGGCAGCCTGCTTCTCGGCGCCTATCCCTGGTTTCCGCTTAAACGTTTCATCTACCTCGGCTTGGGGGTTTTCCTTCTGTCCAATACCCTCATATTTGTACGCAATCCCTTCGGCTGGGCTTACGGCCTCGTGTCGGGGCTGTTCTTTGCCGTCATGTTTTTCAGGGAATTCAGTTTTTCACCCTATCTGGCGGACCTTGTGGGGCTGCTGTGCATTATGGATGTCATCTATAGCATGATCGGATTTATCCTTTTTCCCGGAAAAAACGACGCCGGAATTTTACATGAGGCCTCCGGGATATCCTACGGCGCCGTTCTCGCAGTCTGGATTGCTATGAGTTTTGCCGTTATTGTCGGGGCCTTCTTCTTCGCCTGGCTTGCCATGGAACCGGGAAGGCTTAAAGAAAAGCTTGAATGGAGGGATTTTCGGATAATGACTAAAAAGCGCATTGCATCCGTCACGGCCGCGGAAAAGCGGCAGGCGGATGAGGACAGGCGGCGGTCGAGGCGGACGCTGCTTTCGTATCTCACCGTGTTTGGAAGCATCATCATTCTTATTCTCTGGGCCTCCCGTTTCGTGCTGTTCCAGCCCTGGACAGCCCGCGAATGGACCAGCGCCGCTGCAGTCGGCGATAGGATTTATATCATCGGCGGCAGGGACAGGGAAGGCCAGGTCTTCGGTGAAATTTACCGGGCCGATCCCGGAAAACGCCGGCTTAAAAAAACTGCTCGGCTGCCTTCCCCCCGATTCGGAGCGGGGGTCGCTGCCCTGGGGAACAAAATCTTCATTGTCGGCGGTTTTGACGGCAGGACTTATTTTGACGACATCCTCGTTTTCGATACCGGTACCGGTAAGGTGGAACGTTTAGGCAGTCTCCCGACGGTCCGCTGTTTCGGCAGTCTTGCGGCCTCGGATTCAATGCTGTATTACGCCGGCGGTTGGGACGGTGAAAAGCAGACAGCCGAGATACTTGCCTTAAACCCTGCTGACGGGGAAAGTAGTATCCTGGCCCGGCTGCCTACTGCGAGGGAGCACTTGAGCTCTGTTTACTTCAGGGACAAGCTCTACTTTTTCGGAGGTATCGATGCGGAGGGCCGGTATCTATCCGAAATTCTTTCGTTCGATCCCTCCGGCAGGGAGGTGATGTATGAAGGGGAACTCCCCTATCCATTGGCCAGGAGCATGGCGGCGGTACTCGACGGCAGCATCATTCTTGCAGGCGGCTGGGAAGGGCGGAAGCTGCCCGAAGTCCTCACCCTCGAACTGTCGGATCCGGCCTTTTCCGTTGACGAACTGATGCAGCTTCCCCAGGGGGTTAGCGACAGCCCCGTTGTGCCATTAATGGGCAGACTCTATATAATCGGAGGGTCCCACGAAAGGTTCAACAGACAAATCCGGATGTGGGAAATCGATCCGCAGACAAAAACCCTGAGCAGTATCAAGTTCCGTAATTTTCTTTTCTGGTGAACCTTTCCCGTCTTTAGATTCCTCAAAATGGAATTGTTGACGTTTCTGCTGTATCTTTTAGGGCATGAAACGGTCTTATGTAGTGATGAAAATTCTATTCTCCGCCGTATTATTGTTTGCGGCTCTGGTATGCGCTTCCGCCCAGACCTCCACGGAGCAGGACCGTTTCCGGGAAGCGGAAGGCAGGTTTGCCTCGAGGAATTACGGCGCTGCCTTAAGCCTGTACGACTCTTTTATCCGGGAATTTCCCCTTTCCCGCTACGCGCCCGACGCCCAGTTCCGCAAGGGTATCTGCTATTACCGGCTCGGACGCCTGAACGATTCCTTTGCAGCCTTCGACCTGGTGAGGGAAAGGTTCGCCGCGACGAGGTTCTACGGCTACCTTCCGTTCTGGCAGGGGCTGGTTCTCTTCGACTGGGGCAGGTTCGGGGAAGCGGCGGAATATCTGGACCGTTACATTAAAACCGGGACAGAGGCATCCCTTCCCGAGTTCCTGGCCGAGGCTCTGCAGTACAGGGGAAGAGCGCTCGCGGTTCTGGGGCAGGATGATGAGGCGCGGAGGGAACTGGCAAAACTGCTGGACTATGACAACAGAAACGCTTCCATCCGTTCGGGACTTCTGCTTCTCGCTTCCCTTTATCTGAAAGCCGGCAGCCCCCGCCAGGCCCTCGATGTTCTCGAACGGCTGGAGGCGGACATGATAGCCGGCGAAAATCCCCTGACCGGATACCTGTACATGGCGGAAGCCCTGCGCGGACTGGGCAGGCTGTTCGAGGCCGAGGTCATGTACCGGGAGGTAATAGACGGGGCTGCAGGGAATTCTGATCCCTCTTCCGTGTCCGCTGCCTTCAAGCGCCTTTTTACCCTGTACGAAAACGCTGGCAGAGACCAGGACCTGGAAAACCTCCTCTTCCAGGCGGAGAAACTGCTTTCGCCCTATCCGGAAATTCTCAGCGAATTCTGGCTGTCCGCTGGAATAGACTATTTCAGGCAGAACAGGTTCGATCTTTCCGCCTCCTATTTTCGAAGAATTCTCTCCCTCGAAGGAACGACGCCGGTTCCGGGCAGCGTTTATCTCTACCTGGCTTATAATTATGAAAAACAGGGACAGGCACAGCAGGCCATGCGCATTCTCGAAGAAGCTCTCGCAAAGAGCGGGGACGGGGACGGAAAAGAAATTCTCTTAAAGCTGGCGGATTTAAAGCTCCGTTCAAAATTGTACGGAGACGCCGCCCTGCTGTATGAATCCTACCTCTCGCGGTTCGGAAGCGCCGGGGCGGCCGGAGCCTCCTATTCCCTCGGGTTCTGCTATACGGCGCTCGGAGATTTCACCAAGGCCCGCGCCGTTCTCGAATCCGCCCTGAAGTACGGGGAATCCTCAAACCTGCTCCCCGGGATCTACCGCCTTCTTGCGATTGTCTACAAACAGCAGCGG
>SPDA01000080.1 GCA_004525155.1 Spirochaetales bacterium | reverse complement strand
GGGGTTTAAGCGCCTTTTTTTCAATTTCCGTAAGGTATTTGGCGGGAATAATTTCGTCCGTGTTTATGTCCGCCCTGTCGAGGAAAAGAACGGTCCCTTTAAAAGTTTTCATGCTCCCTCCCTAGGCTTTCGTGTAGATTTTGGAATTTGTTATATGCCCTGCCAGGGCCGCAGCAGCCGCGGAAACGGGACTAAGAAGGTGCACCATGCCGCCCTTGCCCATTCTGCCGAAAAAATTCCGGTTCGTCGTGGAAGCGCACACTTCGCCTTCGGCAAGGACGCCGTTGCTCATGCCCAGACAGGCGCCGCAGGTCGGATTGGTCACGCAAAACCCGGCGTCCATAAAAATTTTTATAAGGCCTTCAGCCAGGGCTTTGGAATAGATATCCGGAGTGGCCGGAGACACGATGCACCGGACTTCCGGATGTATCGTTTTACCCTTCACGACTTCCGCCGCCGCCCGGAGATCTTCAATCCTTCCATTGGTGCATGATCCGATGTAGACCTGGTCAATCTTTGTCCCATCCATCTCCCGCACCGTTTTTACATTGTCCGGCTTGTATCCGTACGTAACAAGGGGTTCGAGTTCCGAAACATCGATGTCGATAACCGCTTCGTACGAGGCGTCCGGGTCCGACCAAAGTGTTTTATAATCCGCCAGGGCCTTTTCCCTGGTCTTGTATTCCCCGGATATGTGGCTCCACAGATAGTCGGCGGTTTTTTCATCCGGCGGGAAAATACCGCAGGTGGCGCCGGCTTCCACCGCCATATTGGAAACAGTCATCCGCGCTTCCATGCTCAAGCCTTCCGCCGCTGGGCCGGTGAACTCAAGCACCTTGTTTGTGGCGCCGTTCACCCCGAGTCTGGAGATGAGGGAGAGGATGATGTCTTTGGCATACACGCCGGCCTTCAGTTTTCCTGATAAATTTACCCTGATGCTCGCCGGGTACCTGAAGGAACAGACCCCTTTCAGAATTCCGACCTCCAGGTCCGTGGTGCCGACTCCGGCCGCGAAGGCGCCGAAGGCGCCGTAGGTGCAGGTATGGGAATCGCCCATAATGATTGTATATCCCGGCCTCACAAATCCCTTTTCAGGAAAAATCGCATGACACACGCCGTTGCGGCCGATATCGAAAAAGTCCTTTATGCCGTGTTGCCTTGCCCAGTCCCTCAAAATTTTGCCCTGCAGGGCTGTTTTTGAATCTTTGGCAGGGGTTACATGGTCTATAACCGCCTTGATGCGCCCGGGGTCAAAAACCTTGTCCTTATTCCGCGCTTTCAGATCGTTTATGGCCGCAGGCGTGGTTATCTCATGGCAGAATACACCGTCAAGCCGCAATACGTGAACGTCCTCAAAGGGACTGTCAATTCTGTGAGAGTCGAATATTTTTTCCGTTATTGTCTTTCCCATACAAGCCTCGCTGCGCGCATTGTAATCAAGTTCGCCTTATTATTCAATTCCAGATGCTGGAACCGAAAATGAATTGCGGCAGAATCGAAAGAATAAGGGTTCCTGCCAGGATAAAAGCAGCCGGCCGGATAAAACTCGAAATGCTGTGAAAGAGATTTGTCTTGAAATACTCATTCGTCACTATCAGGCACACATGCACGGGAGATAGGAGCATGCCCACATATCCAAATCCGTAAGCCAGGACTACCGTGGACAGCAGAAGTCCCTGTTGCGGCGATTGACCCAGGATGCTCATGACAATGGGAAAACTGGCGCCGACAAACCCCACCGCGAGCCCCGTGGTTATACCGCTTATAAAAGCCACGGCGATGACCAGGACAAAAATCGGCACGCCCAGGCTGTCAAGCTCGAAGCGCATGGTTTCCATGAGCAGACCGCCGCCGGGAAGTCTTGATTCGATAAAGGCCCCGTAGATACGTATGAACAGTACGATGAGGGCCATGTTCAGAATCTTCCTGGACCACAGAATCTTCTTCCACACGGAGAAAGGAAGGGGTTTCTGAAGTTCGAGAATGATGATCGCGAAAAGTATACCGATAGTCATGGGAAGATAGGTGCTGATTTTCTCGATAGGAGGGAAAAATATCTTGAGTACCGCGTAGACCGTAATTATGACGAAGATTGGAACCAGCAGCACGATAAACGAATCCTTCGGCTTGTCTTCGTGATCGTACACGGGGCTTATCTTTCTGAGAAAAAATACATACCCCCCGGCAATGGAGAAAATGCTTAAGGGTATCTGCAGAAGGGCGAACTCCCAGAAAGGCAGACGGCTCTGGGCAAGGGCGACAAGGACGCCCGGGTACAGGGGCCACCAGAACTCCCAGATATGCCGGAACCAGTAATTAATCTGGGTTTTAAGCAGGGGCGGATGGATCTTCTTGTCGTCGCAGTCATCCACCAGGGGGGCGGAAAAAAGGGCCCCGCCGGGCATGGGCAGAAGGCCGATAATCGCAGGCAGGGCGGCCATGGAAAACTTCTGGGACAGCCGGCTTTTTATACGTTTGACCATATCCCGCATGATGCCTGATTCTTCCATCTGCCTGCTCAGGATAATGACCAGGATCACGATGATTATCAAAAAGAGGTTGTTGACCGAGGTCAGGAGCTTCCAGACAACGGCTGCCATAGACCACAGACTGTGACCGGCCCACAGAGCCAGTATCACGGTTCCGCCGGCAAGGGCCAGCAGCAGGCTTTTAAGAAGCCTCGTTACGGCAATTATGAAAAAAAAGGAGACAAAGACTTTAACTAAAACCGGTAGGTTCAGCAGCGCTTCCATGATCGTGTATTTTCAGGCGAGAAGCGATGTTATAAAGGGTATACCGATGAACGTACCGATGGCGCTGCCGATGGTGGACAGGAAAAATACCAGCAGTATCCGGGTAAACCTGTTCCGGTAAAACCCCCTGAAACTGCTTATGTCATCCTGCAGGTTTTCAAAATCAATTACCCTCGGTTTCCGGAAATACGCTTCGACAAGACCGGTCACAATGCCCACCCCTATGGCAGGATTGAGAGACGTTATGGGTGCCGCCACAAAGGCAGCTAGAATGGTAACCGGATGGGCCAGGGCGATGAGTGACCCGAGGGCGGAAAGGGTGCCGTTTACAAGAACCCACATCCAGAGCATGGACAGTGCCTCACGCCAGCCGGACCTGAAAAACCCCAGAGCCAGAACGCCAACTACGATTAAAGGAATTATCCAGGGAGTTATTTTCGTAATTTTTTTGGGCGGCGGCGCCGCGCTTATATCTTCGAGGTCATTCTCGACCTTCCCCTCGTGCAGATCGTTAAGCCAGCGGACAATGCCCGGGGCGTGTCCGGCACCTATGACAGCCACAACCTTTTTTTCGGATGTATTGAAAATGTTGGTAGCCAGAAACCTGTCACGCTCGTCTATTAGAACTTCCTTCACCGAAGGCATCACATGCGCCAGTTCTTCGAGCATCCCTTCCAGGGCATTCCTGTTTTTAAGTCTTTCCATTTCCTCTTCAGTCAGTTTTTCCTTGGTAAACACGGAGCCGAGCAGCGCCGCCAGCAGCTTGTTTTTGTTCCAGAAACTCGATTTTCCCCAGGCCCGGCGGAGGGTCACCTGTACCTCCCGGTCGGAAAATGAAAAGGGGATGTCCAGCTCCTGGGCAGTCTGGACGGCCTTCATCATCTCCTCGCCCGGTTTTGTACCCAGGTTGAGCCCCATTCTTCTCTGAAAAGAGGAAAGTATCAGGTTGGCAAGGAGCAGAAATCCTTTACGCTGCCGGATGATGTCCCCGATCTTGAGACTGCTCCAGTTCTGACCTTCCGTCATGGATTTGTATCTGCCCTGGTCAATTTCCACGCAGACCCGTTCCGGCATTTCCTGCCGGATAATCGCGTCCACTTCCTCCACGCTCTGCCTGGATATATGCGCGGTGCCTACCAGAATTATTTCCCTGTCCCCGAGACGTACCCTGCTTATCGTATCACTGATGTGCGTCGAATCTTCCATAATTATGTATCCTGTTTTTATTAATTACCGCTGATGGAGGGAGACTGCAGTTCCGCTAACTCCCACTCTGCCAATCGGCCTTCGATCATACCCGGAAAGCTTTTATCCTTTACTTCCAGAAGATAAGTCTGCGCGAGACTTATCCTGTTCTGCTGAACATAGGAAGCGGCAAGATAAAACAGCATCCGTGTTTTCATATTTTCATCCTTTTCCTTGCTTATATAGTAAATCGCCTGATTGTCGTAACCCGGTTCAAGAAGAAACCTGGCCACGTGATAATACAGGCTCTCGCGGGGAATGGTAGGCAGTAGTTTTGTAAGGTACTCCCCGCTTTTCGTATTATTACCGCCCCGCTTATAGCAGAGACCTGCAAGAAGAACGAATTCAAAGGACTGCTTGTCGAATTCGTAAGCCTTTGCGAAAAAGGACCCGGCTTCGTCCCACTGGTTCCGCATGTAGAGCAGGGTCCCGAGGGGAGCGTAGATAAAATAATAATCCCCGCGAAGTTCGAGAACCTTCCTGTAGGCGGCAACGGCTTCGTCCACCCTGCCGAGATCATCCAGAATGCCGGCCTTGTAGGCATAGGGGAAAAAATTATCCTCATCGAGCTCAATGGCTTTGTCGAAATCCCCGAGCGCGTCGTAGAGTTTTCCCCTGTTTACCCTGAGCCTGCCCCTGTCGAGATAGTTCCACGCGTAACCCGGATCAATGGCAATGGCGGCCGTCAGATCCGTTTCCGCCTCCCCGAATTTTTCCAGCCCCTGGTATGCCCTGCTTCTGTCTATGTAGGCGAACATGAAATCCGGAGAGCCGGCGATTATCGCGGAAAACTCCTTCGCCGCTTCCATAAAATTTTTCTCCGCCATAAGTACCGAACCGTATCCCATCCTCGCCGAAATGCTACCCTGGTCCAGGGCCAGGGCATCCGTAAAGACCTGTTTCGCGTCGGCGGTCTTCTTTCTGTCCAGCAGTATTTCTCCCAGAGCAGCCTGGGCGTCCGCATTCTCCGGATCGCCTGCCAGGATGGACCGGAGGTACTCCTCCTGCTTCTTTGTGTCGCCTGAAAGTCCTTCATACAGGGCCAGGTTATACAAAGCCTCGGTGTTGCCGGGATCAAGGGCCAGGGACTCGAGAAAAGCCGCTTTTGCCTCTTCGAATTTGCCATCCGAAACGAGCAGAAGCCCGAACAGGCTTAAATCCTCAGACGTCGCTTTTTCTTTAATGCTGTTTTCAAAAACCCGCAGGGCTTTACCTGTTTCCCCTGCAGTGACAAGTTCCTCAATCTGCCGATAAGGATCTTCCGGTTGTTTTTCAGGTACAGGCTGTTCTGCCCCTGGTTCTCCCGTCCCGGGTTTCTCCGGCGTAACAAGGGATGTTCCCGGCTTAACAGTTGCCTTCGTCGCGCAGCCGGCCAGTATCATCAAAAAAAGAAAAAACAGCAGGCAGATTGAAAAGAGTATATTTCGATTCATCATAAACGAAGGGCATTATACACTAGTATCCCGGCATCGGCAATCATGCCGGCGGCTGTCCTGCCTGCGGCAATCATGCCGGCGGCAATCAAGCCGGCGGAAATCATGTTGCTTTTTTACATGCCTGTTGATAGAATCCGGCATATGGAAAGCCGGCTGCCGAAAAAGTTTATACTGATTCCCGTAATCTATGTTGGCATAATCATTTTATTCCTTTTCCTCCAGTTCTGGGGAGGTAAAAAGATTTCGGAGCGTTTCGGCATTATCCAGATTTCCGGCTCCTACATGGCAGGAAACGGAAACCGTAGAGATAAAGTGGGCTCGCTGGATGTTTCCTGGGACGATTTTCATCTGATCTTTAACCACACGTCAACCCTTGACATAGAGTTCTCCGACGGCAGCAGAAAAACAGTGCCTCCGTCAACCTTTTCCCTGATGCCCGAATCCATGGAAATAGCGTTCGCCAATTTTGCGGTCCTGCGGCTTTCCTATGCGGATTCCACATCCAGAATAATCGATATTTCCTTTGATACTTCAGCAAGCCCCCTGCCGGTAAAACAGATAAGCGTTCCCTACCTGGGAACAGGAGGACTCAACCCCGTTTCCGAGACAAGTCTGCCGGTAGTGACACTGAAAAACGCGGACATGACGGCCTATATTTCCATGCCCCGGGGGTCAGTCCTGGCGCCGGAACGGCAGAGGCTGGTCATTCCAGCCGATGATAAAGGGGCTTCCCTCCGCTATACAGCTGCCGAGGATAACACCGCCGGAGGTCCCGCCCTTTCCTGGTTTCTTTCCAAAATGAAACCGGTGCCTGAAGAGGAAATCCAGGCACAGATCGGAGCTTTCCTCGATGCGGCCTACGAAGGCTGGAAGAACTCCCGCTATTCGGTCCAGGAAGGTATCTGGAAGATGAAAAACGGTCCCGCCGCCTTTTCGGAAGCCGCCCTGTCCGCCCTGCTCGCCGAGTCCCAGGAGCGAAACCAGTACGATGAAATCTTTAACAGGCTCTGGGCCGTACCGAACCTGAATAGACAGACACTCACATTTCAGACAACTCCGTATTTCGGAAACCTGTTTGCCCTGGCCGATATCCAGCAGCAGGAGGACGCGGTTTTAATTAATGAATTTACGGACAGAATACGCGCGAGGGATGTGTCCGTGCTCGCCTATCCACACCTGCTCAAGGTGATAGCCGACAGGGGTCCCTTCGGGCTTACACAGGATTTGTTCTCGTTCATCCTGTCCATGCAGGCTCAGGATTTCACCCCGGCGGTGATTGCAGGCATCGGAACAGTATATCTGGACGCCGTTGAACTGGGCCTGGATACGGAGGATCTGTACACCTTTGTCGTAAAGGGAATAGAAGATTTTATATATCCTTTTGTCGGGTCCGACGGCAGGTCCGTGTTTATCAGCGATGATACAAAGTCTGTCGATCTATTCACCAATCTAGAAATCGCTCTCCTTCTACGGAACCTCGACAAGCATTCGGACAAGCCCCTGTTTTCGCTGCTGGGCGGAAATATCCTCTCCTCCGTACTGAAAACAGGAGATGCGCTGGGGTATATTCCGGAAAGCATATCCGGGCAGAAAGACAAGTCAGGGGAAACCGGAACGTATATGGCGCCGGAGGATATTTATTCCATACTTACAGAGGGAAGGTATTATCCCCGGGAAACGTCGCTTATTAAAAGTTTCGGACCCGGCACCTGGGCCTGGTCCGCTGCGGAAATCAGCGCCAGCCGCATCGGAGAGAGCACACTTACCCTCGAAATCACCTATCCGCCGGGCCGTATACATAATCTTATTATTCAGGGTATTAAGCCTTTTCAGAATCTCAGCATGTTAGGCCAACCCTGGCGCGAAGACAGGTATTTTCAGGATTACGCCTCGGGCTGGTTCTACCGGGAAGATACCAGGACCCTCTTTATAAAACTTAGAAATAAAACAGAAAAAGAAGAGATCGTGCTTTCCTATTAGGCGGGAACGAGCCGG
>SPDA01000514.1 GCA_004525155.1 Spirochaetales bacterium | reverse complement strand
GTCGTACCACGTCTTTGAAAATATTTATAACCGACCCGAAAGATAAGGAGTACTCCTATGCCGTTTGCTGATGTAAACAATACCCGACTCAACTACTGTTTAGAAGGGCCGGAGCAGAGTCCTGTCGTCATGTTTTCAAATTCACTGGCTTCAAATTTAAGCATGTGGGATACCCAGGTACTGCGCTGGTCGAGGTCGGTTACAGGGCGCTTCGTTATGACAGCCGCGGTCACGGCCGTTCCGCGGTTCCGGCGGGTCCCTATTCGATGGAGATGCTCACAGCCGATGCGGTGGGACTGATGGATTATTTGGGCTTTGAGAAAGTCCACTTTTGCGGCCTTTCAAAGGGCGGAATGGTTGGACAGATGCTCGGAACTTATCACAAAGATCGTCTGCTCTCGTTGACGCTTTGTGATACGGCGGCCCATCTGCCCCCCCGGGGAATTTGGGATGAACGCATTGAAACGGCCCGCAAGAATGGAATGCAACCCTTTGCCTCTGCCGCCATCGACCGCTGGTTAACGAAGGCCGGTCAGAAACGCCTGCCCGTCGAGATTGAAAAAGCGTGCCGGGTGATTTTGGAAACACCCGTCGAAGGGTTTTGCGCTTGTTGCGCAGCAATCCAGAATATGGACCAGCGCGAATCGATTCGCGCCATTACAACCCGGACACTGATTATGGTGGGCGAACACGATCCTGGGACGCCAGTATCGGCGGCGGAATTCATTCACGACCGGATCTCCTCTTCCGAGTTGAAAGTTATTTCCGATGCCGCCCATCTTATTAATGTGGAGCAATCCGATGTTTTTTATTAGACCCTTTTAGCCTTTATTTAATCTTACCCAACAAAGGAGTACTTTCATGGCGCGTATGAACGGCGGCCAGATCATTGTAGACTATCTCATTCAGCAGAAAGTTCCCTATCTGTTTGGCCTTTGCGGACACGGGAACATCAGCCTTATCGACGCTTTTTATGAACGGTCCGATGAGATCAAGGCGCTGTCGGTCCATCACGAATCGGTTTCAGGCTTCATGGCGGACGTTTACTACCGGGTTTCCGGGCAGCCGGTTGCCACGTTTACCTCCTGCGGGCCAGGATCCGCCAACATGCCGATTTGTCTGGCAAACTCTTTTTTCGACTCGGTACCCTTTTTGGCGGTGACCGGTAATATTCCCACCGGCCAGTTTAACCGAGGCGCTTTCCAGGAAACCTACCGCTATTATCAGGCGGATTTTCCTTCGACGGTGAGGGCGTACTGCAAGCTCGTATTTCAGCCCACCCGGGCCGAGACGGTTCCGGTAGCGGTGCGGCAGGCCTGGAAAACCATGGTGACCGGCCGGCCAGGTCCGGTCGTGCTTGATGTGCCGTTCGACATATTCAAGGAAGAGGCCGAAGTGGAGATGCCGCGGGCGGCCGACTGGGACAACAATATTACCTGCCGTTGCGGAGCAGACCCCGAGGGCGTGCGCCGTGCGTTGGACATACTGCTCGAGGCAAGACGGCCGGTCCTCCTTGTCGGCCAAGGGGTAAAGTACGGCGGGGCGACCGCCGAATTGCTGACCCTTGCCGAGCGGTTACAGATTCCTGTCGCATGTTCCTCCAGCGGGATGGGGGCCATCAATTCGAATCACCGGCTGGCACTGGGCCTGATCGCCCGAAACGGTACGTATCAGGCGAACCATGCCGCGCGCCAGGCGGACGTACTTCTGGCCTTGGGGGTGCGTTTCGACGACCGGACTTCGAGCAGCTGGCTTCCGGGATACTCTTTTAATATTCCGCCGACAAGGCTTATCCATGTAGACATCGATCCGGATGAAATCGCCCGAAACTATCCGGTTGCCTTAGGATTAATGGCAGATGTAAAGACTTTTCTGAAACAGCTTTTGGCCGAGCTGGATCAACGGAAATTACTCCATGAAGTTTTGTCGATGCGCGAAGAGTGGCTTCAGGCAATTGACGGCTATCGCAGGCAATGGGAGGAATTTATTGCCCCAGGTTTTCAAGAAGACACAACACCCATCCATCCTCAGCGGGCGGCCCATGAAATAGGCAAGGTCCTCCCGAAAGACAGTATTCTGGTGAGCGATATCGGTGTCCATCATAACTGGCTGATCCAGTTCTGTCACCCCGAACAACCCGATTCTCTGATCGGATCGATGGGTTTCGGCCCAATGGGGTTCGGCGTGGCCGGCGTATTAGGGGCGAAACTCGCGGCGCCTGATCGTCCCTGTGTCTCGGTTTGCGGCGACGGGGCTTTTTTCATGCACGCGAGTGTGCTGGGTACCGCGGTTGAATACAATATTCCGGTTGTTTGGGTGGTGTGGAACAATTATTCATACGCTTCCATCCGGGGCTTACAGCGCGGATACCTCGACGGGCGGGAACTCGTTACCGATTTCCGTTATTCGACAACAAATGAACCCTATAGCCCTGATTATGCCGCCATGGCCCGTTCAACGGGTGTCGACGCTGTGCGTGTGGATAAAGCGTTTGATTTAAGCGAAGCCATCGAGCAGGCGATCAAAGCGGAAAGACCCTATTTGATCGATGCCAACATCGGCGCGGACATAAACCCCTCGGGAGCGGGAGTATGGGAGCTTCCGGGCCTGGGACACAAACAGCCAGCCATCGGCGGGCGCCATTTAACATAATAGGACAAATACTGGCTGCATTGAGAGTCATCTGTATTGTGCCTGAAAAAATTGGGCAGAAGCACGCCGTTTACC
>SPDA01000107.1 GCA_004525155.1 Spirochaetales bacterium | reverse complement strand
GCCCTGACGCCTTATACGGGCTTTTTTCTCGGCTGGAACCTGATTAAGGAAAGCGGCGACATCCTGAATACGCCGGCCTTTTCCTTTACCCAGGGCGGCTGGCACATCGGCATTGAAGGCGGAATCTATCTCGGGCCTAAAACCATACTCAAACTGAACTGGAAGGTGGGAATCCCCTTCTCCTACAAATCAGGCACCGATTTAAGCACTATTCCGTCAGCCTCGCAGGCAAACATGGCCATTCCTCTCCTCGCGGAACATAATGGTATTCCTCTCCAGGCTGTCAACGTGTTTCTGGAACTGCTGCGTTAAAACACGGCGCAAACCAGGGCCGTCAGTCCTGTGAAAACACAGGCGTAACGGAAATTCCGCCTTCATCATCCAGAAGAACGCGGTAGGTCTGCAGCAGCACGGGAGTGAAAAACCCGGTCTCGGCTGCAGCGGCCCTTATGCCCGGTATCTTCAAACGGTTTCTCACCATCCAGTCAAGCAGATATTCCGCTGAACTTCCGTCCCCATAGGGTATATCCGCCGTTTTTTCATCCTTTTCAGTAAAAACCCTGAATCCTCCGAAACGGTAGAGATGCCGGCCTCCGCCGAGCGGATAGTATTTATGAAGATCCATGGTACGGCAGAATACCGATATTTCCCCGTCCGGCACGTCGAGCAGGGATGAGGTTCCGGCTGCACGCACTTCAATTCCGTAGGTGCTGTCCCGCCGGGATAGAATCGTGAACTCCGCCGCTTCCGCCTGACCGCTCCGCGCATACAGCGGCTTGAACTCATAGACCAGAAGGATTACGGCGATTACGGCGATAAGAAAAACCGGCAGGCCGACGGCTTTCTTGAAACGGAACGCGAGAAAAAACACGCCGGTTACGATGCCCGCGTATAAAGGCAGGCCCGGATCAATAATATTTTTCGCGCCGGGAAAGAAAACCGCGCAAACACCGCAGACAAAGGAGAAGGAGAGCAAAATCCAGCAGATTGTCCACTTCCTCGATTTTACGGCCTCCGGATTCGCGGTGCGGGAAGGTATGACAGTGGCCTGGCTCAATGCCGCGCCCATGAAGATGCCCGCAAAAAAAACCCAGGTGTGCGGTATATGTATATCGATAATGCTAAAATTCATAAACCTTGCTGAATTTGTCTTCAAGATACGAAATAAAATAATCCGGATTGAGGCTTTCTCCCGTTACCTTCCTGCACAATTCATCCGCCGTGTAAATTCTGCCGTGACGGTGGATATTTTCCCGGAGCCAGGAAAGAAGAGGCTTGAAATCACCGCCTGCGATGAGCTTTTCGGCGTCCGGCAGCGTTTTTTTAAGGGCCCGGTAAAACTGGGCGCCGTACAGGTTCCCCAGGGAATAGGTGGGGAAATACCCGATGCCGCCCATGGACCAGTGAACATCCTGCAGTACGCCGTCGAAGTCGCTTGAGGGCCTGATGCCCAGCAGTTCCTGAAACAAACTGTTCCAGGCTTCGGGCAGGTCCCGGACGGGAATCTTCCCCGTAACCATGCGCGTTTCCAGGGTAAACCTTAAGATTATGTGCAGGCTGTAGGTAACCTCGTCCGCTTCGACACGGATAAAGGAGGGCTCCACCTTGTTCACAGCCCTGTAGAATCTTTCCGGGGTTACCCCGGAAAGATTTTCCGGGAAGCAGGAAGCGAGAACGGGGAAATAATGTTCCCAGAAAGCCATGCTTCTTCCAATCACGTTTTCCCACATGCGGGACTGGGACTCGTGAATACCGAGGGAGGTCCCGTCCGCAAGCGCGGTTCCCTTTATACTGTCCGAAAAACCGAGCTCGTAGAGGCCGTGGCCGCATTCATGGATGATGCCGAAAATGCCGGTTTTAAAAAAATTTTCGTTGTACCGCGTGGTCAGCCGGACATCATCCTTTCCGAGAGTGGTGGTGAAGGGATGCGTGGACTGGTCAAGCCTGCCCCGTTTAACATCCCAGCCCAAGTCCGATATCACGGCGCGGCCGAAGGCTTCCTGCTTCTCCCGCGGATAATTTTTCAGGAGAAAGGAATCATCCACCTGCCGTGCTCCGCGTATTTTATCGAGAATTTTGACAAGCCTGGGCTTCAAGGAGGAGAATACGGCCTCGGCCGCCGAAGTTTTCATCCAGGGTTCGTACTCGTCCAGCAGGGCGTCATAGACATGTTCGCTGTACCCGAGACATTCGGCCTTTTCCAGGGTGAGGGAAAGTATTTTCTCAAGCTCCGGCGCGAAAAGAGAGAACTCGTTCCTCTTTCTGGCCTCCGCCCAAATCTGCTGGCCGATGCTGGTCTGCTTCGCCATCCTCATGACCAGATCCTTGGTCAGTTTAATCCGCCGTCCAAAATCCCGGAACATGGCGCGAACCAGCCCCCCGTCCTCCTCCGGAAGCGAGGTGTTTCCGCCGGGATTTTCCCCGTCCGCGCCTGCATGGGCAAGAAGTTCCCCGATTTCGGGGTTAGTGGCTTTTTCATGAAGCATGCCTTCAAGAAGGCTCAGCTGGTCCGCCCGTTCCTCTGCCGCAGCGGGAGGCATGTAGGTTTCCTGATCCCAACCGAGAAGGGCGATACTGTGGGTCAGCAGCTGCAGTTCCCTGCTTATATCCTTCAAACGGGCAATAGACTTTTCCATGGCATCCTCTGTATATTCTGTTATCCGCGCTCCGCATCAGCTCCCGACGCAGCGCAAATTATGATAACACATTCGCCGATGATAGTTAATTGCTCCCCGCTCAAAAATTTCTTGACCATTTAAACATAATCGAATTATAATCAGTAAAAACTTGAGGGGGTGCGCAGTGAACGTTATTGAACGGTTTAGAAGATCCTTTCCTTTCAACTGGGGTGTAACAACCATAGAATTCGGCGCCGGTAAAACGCAGTTAACCGGAAAAATCGTAAAAGCTATGAAGGCAAAAAGGGTTCTGGTAATCACCGATCCGGTCATGCTTAAGACAGGAATCATCAACAGCATCATGGAACCCCTTAAGAAGGAAAAAATCGATTCTATCATTTTCAGTGAAGTGGAACCCAATCCCCTGGATCAGATTGTGGAAAAAGGAGCTGCCATTGCAAGGGCTGAAAAAGCGGGCATCATTATCGGCCTGGGGGGCGGAAGCTCAATAGATACCGCAAAAGCCGTTTCAATGCTGGCGGCAAATCCCGGAAGCATCAGGGATTACCAAATTAAAGAACCATTCGATTTTGAAAAGATAAAAAACCATCCGATTCCTCTTATTGCGGTTCCGACAACCTCCGGAACGGGCACTGAGGGAAATTTCTGGTCCATCATCACCAATACCGAAAACTGGAGCAAGATGGCGATCGGCGGCGCTCCCGTCTTTCCGGGCGCTCCCTGTATCGCGGCAAAAGTTGCTATCAATGATCCGCTGCTCACCATCTCCCTGCCGGCCTTTCAAACCGCATCCACCGGCGTGGATGCTTTCGCGCACCATTATGATGCTTATACCGCAAACTTAAGCAATCCCATTTCCGACGCTCTGTCGGAATACAGCATAAATCTGATACAGAACTACCTTCCCATCGCCTATGCAAACGGCAAGGATCTTGAAGCAAGAGAAATGATGATGCTTGCTTCACTGCTCGGGGGAATTTCATTTGCCAACAGCGACTGTTCCGGGGTCCATTGCCTCGCCGAAGCCCTGGGCGGAATGTACGGAAACCCGCCTAAACCGGTAATCGCCCACGGCCTCGCCTGTTCCATTTTTCTTCCCTGGATGATGGAATTCAACTCGATGACGGATCCGGTGAAACATGGAAACGTCGCCCGCCTCCTCGGAGAAAACACCGGAGAACTGCCGTTAACGGACAGGGCGCTGAAATGCGTGGACGGCCTAAAGCGGCTCATACGCTCGGTAGAGCTGCCGAGGAGTCTGGAAAGTCTCGGCGTCAAGGAAGGCGACCTTCCGGCTGTTGCGGAAAGAGCAACGTGGAACGTTTCAGTTGAGTCCAATCCACGCGTACTCACATACGATGTGTTTTTGTCAATTCTGAAAAAGGCCTTTAAGGGCTGGGATTAGTTACCCGCCCAGATAGGCTTTTTTAACATGTTCATTTTTCGCAACTTCCTTCGAGGGGCCTTCAAGCACGATCTTCCCTGTTTCGAGCACGTATGCATAATCGGCCAGCGACAGCGCCATCGAAGCATTCTGTTCGATAAGAACGACTGAAAAGCCCCTCTCCCGGAATTGACGGATTATCTTGGCAATTTCCGCGACCATGAGCGGCGCCAATCCTAAAGAAGGCTCATCCATCAGGATCACTTTAGGTTTTGCCATCAGCGCCCTTCCCATGGCGGCCATCTGCTGTTCGCCGCCGCTTAAGCTTTTCGCAAGCTGCTTCTGACGCTCCTTGAGGATGGGAAAATGTTCAAATACTTCCTGCATGGTTTTTTCGATTTCTTTTTTATCCCGCTGCAGATAGGCGCCTGCAAGAAGATTGTGCCGTACGGTCATCAATCCGAACAGTTTGCGGCCCTCAGGAACATGCGCTATACCCAGCCCCACCATATTGTGAGCCGCCAGCCCGGATATCCGCTTTCCGTTAAAAATTATTTCGCCGGAGGTTATTTTTTTCAATCCTGAAATGGCCCTCAAAGTAGTTGTTTTACCCGCGCCGTTGGCGCCTATGAGCGTGCAGATCATACCGTTATCGGCATTGAGTGATATGCTTTTTACAGCCTCCACCTTTTCATAATGCACGCGAATATTCTTTACCTCAAGAAGCATATTCCTCTCCTCCCAGATAGGCTTCATGGACTTCCTGGTTCAAACGAATTTCTTCCGGCGTTCCTTCGGCAATTTTCTGGCCGAAATTAAGTACGGTAATTTTGTGACAAAGCCCCATAACCACTTTCATGTCATGCTCGATAATAAGTATCGTGATGCCGTTTTTGTTGATTTTGTTTATTAGGCCCATCATGGCAGCCGTCTCTTCCGTGTTCATGCCGGTAACCGGTTCATCGAGCATGAGCAGCGTCGGTTCAGCGGCAAGGGCTATGCTTATCCCAAGGGCGCGCTGGTGCCCGTGCGGGAGATTTAAGGCCAGTTCGTCTTTATATTTAAGCAGATTCATAAACTCCAGGATTTCAAGTGCCCTATCCTCATTTTCCTTCTCGTAACGGCGGGTCCCGGAGCTGTTGAAAAGAGATCCCAGGAAATTGTAGTGAGAGTGCAGATGCCGGCCGATAAGCACGTTCTTGAGTACGGAAAAATTTTTAAACAGCGTGATGGACTGAAAGGTTCTTACCAACCCGAGCTTTGCAGTCGCGTGGGGTTTTATCAGTGTGATGTCCTGATTATTAAAGAATAATTTACCTTTCGACGGCCGGTAAACACCGCTTATCACATTGAAAAGGGTAGTTTTCCCGGCACCGTTAGGGCCGATAAGTCCGCGGATCTCACCGCTTTCTATGGAAAAACTCAGATCCTTAATCGCTTTCAAGCCGCCGAAATTCATGGAGATATTTTGTATTTCCAAGAGCGCCATATCAGCTATTTCTCCTTCTTTGTCTTTGTCTTTACCAGGCCTTTGAATATTCCCAGCAGCCGGTTCCGGATTTGCATATCTTCTGACGACCCGCCTTTCCCCCGAAGCCGTCTCGGAATACTTTCCAGACCACCCGGTAGAAAAAGCACGGTCAGGATAAGAATTACACCAAATAGAATAACCCTGAAATATTCCGTAGGTCTCAATAATTCGTCGACAATAGTAAGGAAGGTGGCGCCGAGGATGGGTCCGGCAACTGTCGAGAGCCCTCCTACAATTATATGGACAAGAGCAAATTCAGAAACCCAAATATCGAAGGATTTAGGATTTATGTAGGTATGATAATGAGCATATAAGGCGCCTGTAAGTCCCACGAAAAAACACGCCAGCGTAAAGGCGAAAACCTTGAACCGCAGCGGATTGATCCCCACATGGGCAGAAAGCAGCTCGGCATCATGAATACTCCAGAAAACCCAGCCGGTCCGCGATCTGTTGATGCGGTACACGCTCAATACTATGAGAACCATGAAGAGCATGGCCAGATAATAATAGGTCGTTCTATTGGAAAAATCGAGCGCCAACAGCTTGGGCGGGCGTATTCTGAAAAGTCCCTCCCAGCCTCCAAAAAACTGTCTGTAATACGCGAAAACCCGTTTAACGACTTCTCCGACCGCCCAGCTTGCCATAAAGAAGTAAACCGCCTTGGTTCTCATCAGGGGGAAACTTATTATCAGGGCGAAAACGGCCGCGATAATGGCGCCAATCCACATACCTGCCCATAGCGGGATATTCAGACGAAGGAACAGCAGGGCGGAAGTATATGCGCCGATTCCCATAAAAGCGGCATGAGCGAACGAAACAAGTCCCAGCGTCCAGATAAGCCACATACTCGTCGCTAGGCAGATATTGAAAGCAATGGTTATACACACGTGTATTATGTACTTGTTCTGTTTAACAATAAAAGGAATCAATATCACAAACGCGAGCAGGACCAGCCACACTATGAG
>SPDA01000686.1 GCA_004525155.1 Spirochaetales bacterium | reverse complement strand
CTGCAGGTTCTGCCCGGAGCATGCGGAAAAGCCGCCCTGCCGTACACCGGCACCGGGAGCGGTGATTGGCCAGCTGTCCGCCCTTATCCGCGAAACCGGGCCTGTCCTCATCCATTTTCTGGACAGCGAAATGAGTCCCGTTCTGCTCCGCGCCCTGGCGGACGCACCTCCGGGTCCGGCCTGGTACGGCTTCACGCGCTTTCACAGAGATCTTGCGGACCCGGAATACTGCAGGCGGCTTAAGACCGCCGGCTGTATCATGCTCAAGCTGGGGCTCGAATCCGGCAGCAGGGCGGTGCTGGAAAAATCCGGCAAAGGCATCGAGCTTTCCATGGTTTCAGCCGCACTCCGGGCGCTCAAGGCCGCGGGTATCGGGGTATACCTGTACCTGCTCTTCGGCACGCCCTGGGAAGGGTACGGGGAGGCAATGGAGACTCTCGAATTTACGGCAGCCCATGCGGATACCGTAGGCTTCTTAAACCTGGCGGTCTTCAACCTTCCCCGGGGCAGCGAGCTCGCCGGGGAACTTGCGGCAAGGCCTTTCGGTGAAGGGGACCTCTCCCTGTACTCGGATTTCGGCCACCCCTCGGGTTGGAACCGTACGGAAGTACGGAATTTCCTGGACAGGGAATTCAGGCGGCATCCCGCCATCGCGCCGATTGTGAGAAGACAACCGCCATTTTTCGGGTCCAGCCACGGACCCTTTCTGCTTTCTCCGTCAGGAATGCCCGGAATATTTCCGATAAATAAAACATGAAATGCAGGGTAACCGATTATGTCGAAGAGGATCTGGACTGGGAAGCGGGTGAATACAAAAAAGCCGGCATAGACTTTAAAGCCTTCAAACTGCGGGGAGCGGACCCTGACGCCCTACTGGCGGAAGTGCGGGATGCCGACGTGCTGGTAGTGGACCAGGCAAAGATTAACGCGGACGTCATGGCCGGACTCGAACACTGCGGACTCATCATCCGTCACGGCGACGGGTACGACAACCTTGATCTGGCTGCGGCAACCGCACGCGGCATCGTCTGCGTCAACAAGCCGGGGTTCTGGGTTGAGGAAGTGGCGAACCATGCCCTCCTGCTGACCCTCGCCGCCCTGGCGAGATTTAAAAAACAGCTGGCCATGGCCGCATCCTTCGACAGGAAAAACAACTCCTGGAACCTGAAACGGATTTTCCCGCTGCCGAGGCACACATCCAATACCATCGGTATTCTCGGTTTCGGCAAGGTCGGACGGGTTTTCGCGGCAAAAACCCAGGCCCTGGGGTTCCGGGTCTCGGCCCACGATCCTCTCGTGGACCCGGAAATTATCCGGAAGGCCGGCGCGGCTCCCGTCGGATTCGATGAACTGATCGCGGAAGCGGACGCGCTCAGTCTCCACGTGCCGGGTCTGCCGGGGACCTCCGGACTCTTTACCGGGGCCGTATTCTCCCGCATGAAACCGACGGCGGTACTCATAAACACGTCCCGGGGCGCGGCAGTGAATACAAAGGATCTCGTTTCAGCGCTTCAGGAGGGCATCATCGCAGGCGCCGCCCTGGACGTGACCAATCCCGAACCCCTGCCGGAGGGACATCCCCTGTTCGACATGGATAACGTCGTCATCACCCCCCACCTTGCCTGGTACAGCGAAGATGCCCTGTGGACCATGCGGAAAAGCATAATGCAGGATGTACTGAACTTTCGGGACGGCAGACTGCCGGCAAGCGTGGTGAATCCGGAAGTTCTTACACAGCTGTGAAAAGAACGGGCGGGGCGACAGAAGACCTGCGGGAAATCGAAAGGCTCATGGAAAGAGAAGCCTGAGCGCAGTACGGGACATTTCCGTGGGGCAGTTCTGTCAGATTAAGGCATATCTGCCGAAGGAAACTCCCTGGCTCTAATTTCATCGATTAGAACAGTTTGTAAACCGCCTGGTTAACCATCTCCAGGAATTCTGTTGCATCTACTGCCGGAGCAATACTCGACCCTATTATTTCAGCGGTCTTAACTGCAATAAGT
>SPDA01000200.1 GCA_004525155.1 Spirochaetales bacterium | reverse complement strand
TCACTTGCCCATCTCATGACCTCAACGGATTCGAGATATACGGCGGCCGGCGTCGAGTACAATTTTTCCGCGAAAATCAGCTCCGTATAATTTTCAGACAAAACATTGGCAAAGACTATATCCGAATAGAAAAGATGTCCGGAGAGAAAGGAGGCTTCGTCCATGAAAAATGAGTTTTCGAGCAGCTTCTTTTCCGCTTCCGCGAAATATCGGATTACGTCCCGATCGTCGGGGTGGGAGCTTTTAAGATCCTGATAAATATAATACGCACGGACCGGATTGTTAAACTGAAATAACGCTTCATAACCTTCTTTTTTCTGAAAATAATAATCCGTTTTTTTTGTTTCGCTTTCCGCGGGAGCCGCCTGAGCGATGTTTTTTTCTGCTTCTTTTTTAAGCTTCAGGGCTTCCGCGAAAGATGGATCGAGCTTGAGGGCCAGATCCGCATAGTACAGGGCGGAGTAATAATCCTCTTTCGAAAGGAAATCCCCGGCCCGGCCTGTCAGTTGTTCCAGTCCGGCATTCATGAGTCCCCCGGTATCCGGTTGTCCCGTCCTGCTTCCGTTAGCGGCCGGTGTGTTTAGGTACCGCTCCCGCAGATTGAGGCTCTGTTCATCCTTTATCTGCTGATTGCCCGAATCGATTACCAGGTATTCCGAGTACAGAACCGCCGCAATATCAAAGTCATGTTTTGTCCTGGCTTCCCTTGCCCGGGTAAGAAGCTGCCTTGCAAGTTCAGATTTTCTCTCCAGGTAACTGAGTCTGGCTGCGGATGAAGGATAGACAGCTTCCTTAAGCAGTGTCTGAAGAAAGGTAAAAGCCAGGAGAACTAGAATGACCTGCCCCAGCATTCTGAACACGCCGTTTCCGTCTCCTGCGGCAGATGCTCCCTGTGAAAAAGAAGCAGCCATGAGTACGGCGGAAAACTGGGCTGCGGGAAGGTACAGGAGGAACAGCTGAAAGGCCTTGTTGAAAATTGTGATGGAACGGTAAATGGGAAGAAAACTGGAGGCGGAAAACGTAAAGTAGGAATAGCAGATGAACGCGGCACAGCTAATTACGTAGAATAAAATCATGTAGACAATAAGTCCTTTGACCATGCTGTTTTTCAAGGGGTCCTCCGGGTCCGGCTTACGAGGGTAAACAAGCCTAAAAAAATGAGGAGGGCCCCGGATACTGACAAAACAAAAGAAACCGCGTGTACTGAAGTGAACCGGGCAATGAATGTCTCCAGATCCGTGAACAGGACGCTTTTAAAAAACCGGTGAAGCAGGAGAAGCAGTTTGACAAAAAACGCGCAGATGAAGAAATTGAAAGCCGGCCAGGGAGAGGAGGAAGAAAGCAGCAGGGCGCCGGTACAGAAGACAAGCAGACTGAACAGGTAGAAGGCAAAGAAAGATCTGCCTGCGGATAACCTGGCGAGCAGAAAACTGTTTATGGTACCAAGCTCCGTTACAGCCGGGCCGAAGGGACGGAGAATGCTTTTTCCGGCTCCTGCGGGCACTTGCGGAGGCGGGCCCTCGGTAATCCGTACGGTCTGATCCGCAGCTGAGGATATGAAAACTGTTTTACCCTTTCCAGTGAAAAGAAACCCTTCATCTGTTATTGCAAAGGAACCGGCAGGATTTGCCGGCCGGGAAGAAGCCGTGTTCAGAGTCCGGTTCCGGATGCCCGGGGCAGGCCTGTCCGCGGCCGCCGGAAGGACCGAATATAAAATGATGAATGAAAAGCAGAGAATGAGTATGGCGGTGAGGATTCTGCTTCCCTTTTTTCTACGGAGAGCAAGGAGGGGGAAGGCAAAAATCACAGCCGCCGGCAGTATATCGGCAATGGCGGGCGTTAACGGCATATCCTGGAAACGGACCTGCCCGGCATAAAGGCGAGATGAGCCGTAAAGCACGGCTCCGCAGAGAACTGTCAGAAGAATAAATATTAAGGAGGAAACCATTGAATCCGCAACCGGCTTACCTGCCGCCGGCCTGCCTTCCGCCGGGTGTTTCATTTTCCCCGCTTTCATACAGGCGCCGCGGTGTCTGCCTCTGAGGTGTCTATCCTGGTCCTCAAGACCAGCGGATTGATAAAATGGTGAAGTATCCGGTCTGTGCCTTCATCCGCCCCCAAGTCCCAGGCTTTTCCGGCGATGAACAGTTCAACGAGGTCCCCGTCCAGTTTTCCGGAGGCTGCTTCTTCCCGTAAAATATCGAAAATTTTGTCTTTGGGAACGGCTTTTTTATAGGGCCGGTCCGCAGCGTTAAGGGCGTCGAAAATATCCGCGATTGCCATAATTCTGGACTGAAGCGGTATGTTTTCCTTTCCCTTGAGTCTGTCCGGGTATCCCGTGCCGTCAAGTTTTTCATGATGCCGCATGGCGATTTCGGGAATGTTGATGTATTCCTCGGGCCAGGGGATTTTACTTACAAAGGTATACGTGTGGACTACATGGCTTTCAATCACCTTTCGTTCCTCATCGTTTAGGCTGCCGCGTTTTATTTTCAGATTTTTTACTTCACTATCCTCAAGCAGGGGAATTAGATGGTCCTGTAAATCCGTACAGTATAATTCATCCTTGAATGAGAGCATGGAATTTATCTCATCGTCCACATCGTCAGTCCGGACAAAAGGTTCATTTAAATGTGCAACTTTTTCCATGACCAGCATTAATTTCTGAAGCTTGTCCCTCATTTCATTTGGAAGGTCATTGTAGGCGCTATATTTTTCCAGGTAGGTGAGTTCTATGGATCGGTAGAGAAAGTTGAGACGCATCATGAGATATTCGAAGTCTCTGGGGTACAGTTTTTTTGCCTTTATAAAAATCGCGGGGTCGATGTAGACCTTGCCGAAATCATGGAGAAGGGCGGCGAATTCCAGTTCCTTAAGCTGAATTTCTGAAAAATTCGTCGTGTTGAAAACGGAAGCCGAGGAATCGTTGATGAGCAGGGCGGTGCGGACGCACATTCCCGCCACGCGGAAAGAGTGGCCCGATGTTGCCGGGTCCCTGGATTCAATGGCGGTTACGGAAGCTTTTACAAACTCCTCAAACTGGTGTTCTATTTGCAGTAGCATCCGGTTGTTTTCCATGGCAATGGCAGCCTGGCCGGCTACCGCTTCCATAAGGTTTTCGTACCGTTTATGAAAGGGTTTTATGCGGAACTTGAAATCATCCTGCGTTGAGAGACGCACCTCGAAAGCTTCATTGCCTGTGTAAAACTCCGCTGACTCCTTGCTGTTAATAAGCTGAATGACCCCGATGATCTCATCAATGTGGTTCCGCATGGGGAGAACGAGCATGGACTTTGTCCTGTACCCGTGGCTCGTGTCAAAACTCGGGTTAAAGGCAATCGGGGAATTCTGATCCAGGGTATACACATCCGGTATGTTTAAAACCTGACCTGTCACGGCCACGTAGCCGGCGATGGAATTGTTATCCAGGGGCATGGTGAATTCTTCGTAGGAAAGGTCCTTGGAAAAAGTGTGGGAATATTTGAACCTGAGACGTTTAATTCCTTCGTGTTTTTCCACGATAAAGATGCTTCCCGCATCCGCGCCGGTAATTTTTTTACTGAAATAGAGTATGGTGCGCAGCAGTTTGTCCGGATCTTTTTCCAGGGAAAGCGCCTTGCCGATCTCTATTAGGGACTCCTGATCGTTCCACGCGTCCATAAGCTTTATCGTGTGCTCTTCGCTTTCCTGGATTTTAAGAAAATCACCCTGGAGTGTTTCGAAGACCTTTCCCGCTAAAAAGGCAAATTCCCCTGCCGTAACTTCTGATTCGCGGAATCCGGAGACATGTAGACCATCCGGCACCTTTTCCGCTATTTCACCGGCTTTTCCGAAAAGCAGGAAACTGACATACTCTTTGTCCTTTTTGGGATTACTGCCTGCAGTTTTGCCGATTGCGGATTGAAGGCCGGCGGATTCCGCAAGGGGTATGACAAAAAGAAGGAACAGGATTTTATCGGCCTGTTGGGTCCTGATGGCGCGGAGCTGAGCGGTAATATCCGCGGTTATCAGTATTTCATAATCCGGGGATTCTGAAAAGGAAATTTCTGATCGGACAGTTTCGCTTATGATGACTGCCCGGTAATATGAAAAGGATGTGGTTGTTTCCATGACTGCTTTTTTCCCGCTCACCTGTATCCTATAAAATATGGGCGGGTTGCACAAGGCGGATAAACCGTCTGCTGTCAGCCGGAGGCTTTAAAGTTGTAGAGCGGTTTGAGAAAGGCCTCGATCTTCACACAGGGTTTAAGCGCGTCGATTATTTCTTTCGTCCTTTTGTAGGCCTGGGGAGCCTCGTCCAGCGTATCCTTCCCGATACAGGAGGACCAGACCTTGTGGTTCTTCATGATATTTCTGTATTCGGCAAGGGGAATGTTCTGCCTCGCTTTCGACCTGGACATGGACCGGCCTGCTCCGTGAGGCGCGGATTCATTCCAGTCCTCCGTTCCTCTGCCCGTACCCAAAATGCAGCCTTCCGCCATGTTCAGGGGAATGATGACAGCTTCCTCCCTGTGCGCGGATATGGCCCCTTTCCTGATTATATTGTCCTCGAAATTTATGTAATTGTGCACAGACTCCACGCGCATGAGTTTATCGAAAGGCAGGTTGAAGAAACCGGTAATGATTTCGTGACCCATGCAGTTCCTGTTAAGCCGGGCGTAGAATTGGGCTGTCTCCATGTCCTTCATGTACTCATCCGCCGCAGACCCCGAAAGATACTCCAGGCCCTTCGGACAGCCTTCCTGCCCGGCCGACTTCGCCAGTTTCTGATGAAAAGCCGCAACCTGAAGACCGAAATTCCTGCTGCCGGAATGGAGGGTGAGCCAGACCTGCCTCCCGTCATCGATATCCAGTTCGATAAAATGGTTCCCTCCGCCCAGGGTGCCCAGGGAATTCCACACCCTGTCCGCTTCCAGATTAATTTTCCCGGTTACGGCGGTGATTCTTTTTTCAAAATCCCCGAAAGAGGAAAAAACTTTTTTCGGGGCCCCATCGGTTTCCATGCGTTCCTCCAGCCGGGGGAAGACCCGGTTCCTGGTTTTAAATCCCGAAGGAATTGAGTGCCGTATAAACCTGTCGAGATTTTCAAAAAGGTCTTTGTTAACCGGCAGGCTTCCTAGGTTCCATGTGCAGACCCCGCAGCCGATATCAACGCCGATGAGGTTGGGGATGACCGTATCATTAAGCCGCGCGGTATAACCTATGACGCAGCCCGCGCCCGCATGACAATCCGGCATAATGCGGACATGCGAGTTT
>SPDA01000446.1 GCA_004525155.1 Spirochaetales bacterium | reverse complement strand
TCGATTTTGACAGGCACGCCCGACGGCCGGCTGGAAGAAAAGCTGAACCCCGTGTTCGACATCGACGGCGCCTTGTGGCTCCTGGCCCTGGAAAACATTTTCATCGACGGAGACGGTTACATCAGCAGGGGGAGCGACTATTCGCTCTACCAGGACCCCCGGGGACGTTTTCATATGATTTCCCGGGACAACAACGAAACCTTCCGGTATGCAACCGGCGGCGGTCCTAATCAATGGCCCGACAATAATCCCATGCTCGACCCCTTAGGCCACCTTAATAATCCGCGGCTTCCCGTTATAAGCAGGCTGCTGGCCCTGCCCCGTCTCCGGGCGCGTTACCTCGCTCATATGAAGACAATCGTCGAGGAATGGCTTGACTGGAACAGACTCAAACCCGTCATTGAAAGTTACCGCTCCCTCATCGCTCACGAGGTAAAAGCGGATGATAAAAAGCTTTACTCCTGGGAATCCTTTGAAGAAAGTTTTGCGGAGGGGGAGACAGGTCATACCTACGGAACTCCCGGATTCGAGGCTTTTGTAACTGAGCGCCGGGAGTTCCTCCTCTCCCATCCTGCCTTGAGCGAACCCGATCCGGACCCTGCCGCGGGTAGGACGTTGACTGTCACGGCAGGGGCCGGGTTTACCGGTGCGGAGAAATCTCCGGTGGTAATCAACGAGCTCATGGCCATAAATACGGTCAGTGTTCCCGATCCCCAGGGACAGTATGACGACTGGATCGAACTGCACAACCCCGGGAGCACAGCGGCGGATCTATCCGGTATGTATTTATCCGACAAGGAAAACAATCCGCGTAAATGGGCCTTCCCCCGGTGCGCGTCCATCCCTGCCGGAGGGTATCTTCTTGTCTGGGCCGACGAGAACGAGGGCGACAGGCCGGGGATTCATCTTAATTTCAGGCTGTCAGGAAAAGGCGAACGGCTGCTGCTTATCGATACGGATGAACGCGGCAACCGCGTGCTCGATGCGATCGATTTCGGAAAGCAGGCCGGGGACGCCTCCTACGGCAGGCTCCCGGACGGTACGGGAGAGTTCAGGGTGCTCCCGATGACGCCGGGAAGGAGAAATGAACGGTAGATGAACAATCATCAGGAAGGGCGTCAGGAACTGAAGTTTCTCTTTCCGGCTGGAAAAAAGGAGGCGATTCTCGATTGGCTCGAAGCCGCCTTTCTGCCGGATCCGGTTTACCCTTTCAGCAGGATTTCGAGCCTCTACTACGATACGCCTTCCTTCACGCTTTACCATGAAAAGCGCAGCGGAGACTATTTGAAAACCAAGGTGCGCCTGCGATGGTACGGGGACCTGCCGCCGCAGAATCAAGGCAGGAACATCATCTGCTTCTTCGAAGTTAAACAGAAAACAGGCTCCCTCTGCAGGAAAAAGCGGATTGAACTGTCCGTCTCCACCGAGAGACTTGCCGCTGATCCTTTTTCGGATGAAGGGCTTATAAATCTTCCGTCCAGCGCCGTTTCTCCGGATTATCTCCCTTCCGGAATTCTTCTGCCCATGCTTCTGGTTCAGTATAACCGTTACCGGTTTGTCGACCCTGAAGGGGATGCAGGAATAGCCCTGGATACGGAAATCCGCTGCACCCGCTTGAACGAGACCTTTCTGCCGGGTGCAGCGCCGGTATCTACAGGAGCCGGCGTTCTGGAAATAAAAGGAAGGTCCGGGGAGGCGCCGCTATCCCTTCGTCCAGTCCATGTATATTTGACAAAATCGGAATTTTCCAAATATGCCCGGTGCCTAGAACATCTGACGGAGCCGCCGGGAAGGAGCGCCTGATTATGAATGCCTTGTCGAAAATACAGCAGATGCTGATAAACCCGAGCATCCAGATCGATATCACCGACTTCATTCTATCCATGCTGATATCGGCTGTTTCCGCCTTCATCGCATCGGTTCTCTACCAGGTCTTCTATGAAAACCGGGCCACCGGGTCCCGCATACACCGGAGCTTTCTCCTCATCGGCCCTTCCGTGACAGCCCTTTTCATAGCGATCCAGTTTTCCCTGCCCCTTTCCTTAGGGCTGATCGGCGCCCTGACCATTATCCGTTTCAGGACGCCCATCAAGGAACCGGAGGAAATCGGGTTCATCATGCTCGTCATCGCAGCCTCCATCGTGTGCGCCACGTTCAACTACCTTTTGCTGATTATCCTGTTCGGCCTGGCGCTGATTGTACTTATCCTGCAGAAATTCCTTCCCCGCCTGTTCAAGTCAAAACGGAGCGACGGCGTTCTTCTCCTCACCCTTGACGGCGGCCTTACAACAGAAACGAAGGAGAGAATTCTAAGGCTCCTCGGCGACAAGACCCTAGGCGGCAGCCTTCAGAGCATCTCCTATACAGACAGCCTCACGACTTTTCACTACAGCTTTACCGGACTTCCCCTGAAGCACCTCGAGAATCTCGAGTCCTCGCTCAAAGAATTAACCCCTATCCGGAAGATGCACATATATTTCAACCGCCAGGGGGTGCTCATATGAACCGGAAGAGACTGTATACCCTGGGCCCTCCTCGACCTCCTGATGTTCCCGAACCGTTTCCGGAACCGCCGTCATTGTGGACCATGGTCAAACCGCATCTTGGTAAATTTTATCATCGTTTCAAGACGGCCATCCTTGTCGCTTCGGGTATCCTTATCACGCTCCTGGCTCTGCTGTTCTATGACCTCGCCAAGCCTGACCCTGAGCGGCTAACCAGACAGGATGTAAAAAACGAAATAGACCTTGCCCTCGAAGAGCAGCCGCCCGACCCTTCCTATGCGTCCCTGGCCTACGAAATCATTCATCCTTCCGTCGTTTTTATACAGTCACAGACTGGAGAAAGCTCAGATACAGGGGAAGGGGCCCTCGGCAGCGGCGTCGTAATCGTGGACAGCGGGATTATCCTGACCTGCCTGCATGTGGTGAAGGATGCTTCCGCGATAAACGTCATCTTTGCCGACGGCTCCGTTTCGGAGGCAGAAGTGATCGTGAGGCAGCCGGAAAACGATCTCGCCGTACTGCAGGCCCGGATAATCCCCGATGACCTCATCCCCGCTAC
>SPDA01000075.1 GCA_004525155.1 Spirochaetales bacterium | reverse complement strand
GTGATTTCGGAAAGAATGGAGACCGTTTCCGCATCAAAGTCCACCGCCAGAATATTGCCGTTTGGATCCTCCACAGCGCTCGTAATACGCCGTGCCTTGCCTGACAAATCGGAAACAACCTCTATCGTTTCCAGATCCGGAAAAAACTTGACAATGCGGTCCTTGTCGGCAACAAGGAAACTGCCGTCCTGCATAATACTGACGCCCTCCGGGGAATGAAAGAGCCCTTCACCGAAACTGCGGATAAAATTGCCGCTGCCGTCAAAAACAGTAATGTTTTTTCTCGCGTTATCCAGCACGAAGACTTCGCCGTCCCTGAAGGCAACCCCTGTCGGAGACTTGAGCCCTTCATATCCGGACCCTTTTTTGCCGAAGGCAAGTACAAAATCACCTTCCAGATCGAACTTGACAACCTGACGGTTTCCGGCATCCGTCACGTAAAAGTATCCCTGATCATCGAGGCACAGGTACTGGGGCCCGAGGAGTCCTCCGTTGGAAAGCCCCCGTTTACCCCAGGTCTTGATAACGACGCCGTCGGCCGTGCACTGGACAACCCGGTTACCTTCAAATTCACTTATAAGAAGCGTGTTACCCGGGCCGGCAATGATATCAAATGGATGATCAAAACCCTCAAGGCCCCCGCGGAACCTCTGACGGAGAGCAGCGTTTATATCAAATAGGAGGATCTCGTTTGAACCGTAGGCGGATATGTAAAAGCCCCCGTTAGGCTGGGGTAATACAGAACCGGGCCTGCGGAAGAGTACGTTATCCTGGCCGAGTTTGGAGGACACATCTGCCGCTGTAATATACCTGCCCGGCGTGCTCAAAGTACGGGAGAGGCTTCTTCTGGCTTCCAGGGTTTCCACCTTACTCCTTAAGAGCGCAGTACCCTGGTTCGCATCGATTATGCTGCGCCAGATATCGATTGCGGAGTCCTCGAACCCTGAGCGGAAGTACGCCCGCCCGAGCCATTCTTTCGTGAGAATATCGTCCGGTTTGTAGGAAAGGGATTTTTCGAAGGAAAGAATTGATTTATTGAAAAGCCCGCGCTGAAAAGCCTGAACGCCGTAACGGAATTCATCACGGGCGTACACTTCCAGCATGTCTATAGGCTGCTGGGCTGGAGACGATAAGACAACAACACAAAACAGGATGCCGCAAAGCAGGATTGTCCTTGAAAACATCGGTATTTTCACAAGCCCAAGTATATCGTCTTCAGACTAAAATATCTACCTTGTGCTTGTCCGGGTTTACAGGAAGCGAGACCCTGCCCCGCAGCCCCATGTACAGGATGGCTTTGATATCTTGCAGATCGATAAGCACAGGCTCCTTTTCCGGGGCGATTTTTATCTGGTTCTGAAACTGCCGAATTTGGTCTATCATAACCGGTCTCCACATATATGTTCGACATAATTCATTATTAAATAAATTATTTTTTAAAGCGGGATGTGTGCGGAATTGAAGGTTATCATGTGATGTGAATACGGGTTTCAGCCTGCCAAGGCGAGGAATTGCCGGATTGCGGAGAGCTCCTGCGCGGGTTCGAGAGATTTTGGTACAAATTCTTCTCCGGTTATGATGGTGTAAGCCTGTATATAACGCCTTGCAACCTCAAGTCTTATATCATCGGGAATGACGGGCGGACCTCCGTCCCCCATAAAACCTCTTTCCATAAGCCAGCCGCGGAGATATTCCTTGTCAAGCTTCCGCTGATCTTCGCCTGAGGAGAAAAGCTTCTGATAGGAATCGGCAAACCAGTACCTGCTCGAATCAGGAGTGTGGATTTCGTCGACAAGATAGAGTTTTCCGTCCGCGACACCGAACTCGTACTTCGTGTCAACCAGTATCAATCCCCGCCGGGCAGCTACCTCCGTCCCTCTCTTGAAAAGTGCAAGGGCGCAGCGGCAGACCTCTTCCCAGAGGTCCCTGTCAATAAGACCGCGCTTAACCACATCAGCCGAAGACAGGGGTACATCGTGGGTCCCGAGTTCCTCCTTGCTGGAAGGCGTCAGAAGAGGTTTTTCAAAGGCCTGATTCACAGCAAGACCCTGCGGAAGGCAGATGCCGGAAACATCCCGTCCTTTTTTGTAATCACGCCAGGCGGAACCTGTCAGGTAACCCCTGACCACAACTTCCACCGGCAGAACCGAGCATTTCTTTACGTACAAGGTCCTTGCTGTAAGGTCTTTCACAATATGATTGCGGATAATGTCTTCCGTCTGCCGGAACCAGTAGAGGGAGAGCCTGTTCAGGACCTCTCCCTTGCAGGGAATGGTGGTTAAAATTCTGTCGAAAGCGGATATTCTGTCCGTGGTAATTATAAAAAGATTTTCGTTCGTTACCAGAACATCCCGCACCTTTCCTCTCCGGCTTTCCTTAAGGCCGGCAATTCCGCTGAAATCGAGTTCATGCAGGGTTCTTGGCAGAAAAGACGCCAGTTCCTGTTCCGTCAAATCACAAGCTCCGCCCTTCCCGTTATGATGCCCTTGATAAGGCCGTAATCGATGGCTTCCTCGGCGTTCATCCAGAAATCCCTGTCCGTGTCCTGTTCTACCTTACCGATCTTCTGACCCGTTTCCTCAGCTATCAGCACATTTATCTTCTGGCGCAGTTTTTCCAGTTCCCTTGCATGAATCTCTATTTCCGTCGCCACTCCCCTCATACCGCTCAAGGGTTGATGAATGAGATAATGCGCATTCGGCAGGCTCAGGCGTCTTTCTCGGGGCGCCGCGAGAAGGATAATGGCAGCTGCGCTTGCCACCAGCCCCATACCGATAGTGTAAACATCAGGTTTGACGAACCTCATCATATCGAATATGGCAAACCCCGCATCCGCATCCCCGCCGGGGCTGTCTATGAATACTTTTATGGGTTCGTCATTCATATCTTCCAGCAGAAGCAGCTGGCGGATTATTTTTTCTCCCAGGGTCTTGTTTATTTCACCTGTGAGGAGAATGGTCCTCGTTTTAAGAAATTTCTGAAGGAACTGATCCCCGTCCTGTCCGGATTTACCTTCCTTTTCTTCCTTTTCGTCATCGTCTTCGTCTTCAAGCATTGGATTCATTGCAATCTCCTTACCTTCTCCTGTTTATCACCGACGTATTGTATTGTCAAGGACACTCAGAAAGGGAAATCCCCGCTTCCTTCCTCCTGAACTGCGCCTCCGTCCCCTGTTTCGTCCTCCGCCGGAGGTTTCCAGGTTTCCCGCGGTATGGGGAAAAGAGCTGTTTCATGCACCTTTACCGGAATTACCCGGATTGCCTTTATTTTTTGTACAGGGCAGGCGTATTCACAGGACCCGCAGCCGATGCAGTAATCCCGGGCCAGCACGGGGAAAAAAAGTCCGCCAGCCACTTTTATGTCCGGAGAAATTTCAAGGTTGGCAATTCCCCGGAATTTCATGTAAACGGCGTGGGTCGGGCACACCTCGGCACAGGCGCCGCAGTCCCTATGCTCCGTATGGACCACACAGCGGGGCTCTTCGAAAATTGAATACCCGATCCTTGTCAGTTTTTTTTCCGGCCGGGGCAGAGGCCGGATCGCGTCGGTTGGGCAGACATCCAGGCACCTCATGCATTCATATTCGCAATAACCGGTGGTGTAATCCATACGCGGCTGCTGCAGGCCGTGATACCCGTAACCGGCAATAACAGGCTGCAGCACTCTGGTAGGGCATACATTCACACAGGCATGGCAGGCGGTACACCTGCTTACGAATTTAGCAAGATTCGTGGATCCCGGCGGAGTAGCGCTCATCCCCGCTTCCCCGGCCGGGTCCGGAAGTATCAAAGCTCTGCGCACGAAACTGCCTGCTGGAACAGCAGCGGCTCCGGCAAGAAATCCGGCGCCTGCCAGGGTCATGCGGAGGAATTTCCCGCGGCTCATGAGGGCTTTTTCGGGGACGGAGGTTGAAATTTCTCCTCCCGCCTCAGTAACTGAGCCTGCAGAGCTCCCCGCGGCTGCCGGCCCTGTTTTCACACGGAATGATTTTTCCCGCCTGCCGTAGAGCACGGCGTTTTCGGGACAGAGCCTGAAACAGCGGAAACAGGCGGTGCATTGGTCAGCCCGAATGGCGTATCGTTTACTGTCTATGCACCGTGTCGGGCAGTTGTATTCACAGACGCCGCAGCGTGTGCAGATCTTTTTGTCAATCGAGAATTTTTTCAGGGAGAACCTGGCGAACAGCCCGAGGAACGTGCCCGCGGGGCAGATGACGGCACAGTAAAACCTGCCCCAGAATACACCCGTCAGCGCTAAAAACAGGAGATATCCCGCCCCCAGGGCAAGGACAGCTGCGCTTTTTGTCTGGAGGCGGAGGGGAATCAGTGCATACACATGCTGCCGGTTGAGAATCTCCGCAAGAGCGTTGTTGCCCGAAATGAGGACAGGTTTGAGGGTGTGGGAAACCACCCTGCCGAATATACTGAAAGGCTCCAGCAGGGAAATTACTGCAAAGGTTCCGGCAAGCACCGAAATCACCGTGATAAAAAGAATTCCAGTCTTAAGCCAGAAAGGAACCGGCACAAAGGGCTTTTTCTTTTTGCCGCTATTTCTCCGGAACAGACCGAAAAAATCCTGAAAAAGGCCGAGGGGACAGAGCCAGGAACAGTACACTCTCCCGAACACAAGGGTCAGCGTGAGAATGATTATAAACCCCGCCGCGGAAAGCAGACTTACACCGCTTAAGAGGCTTAAGAATGCCGGCACCAGCTGAAAAGCTGCGGTATAGGTATACGCTTTTGCCAGGGGCTGCACCCAGAAAAACAGAAGCATGCAGAAAAGTCCGACAAGCACTCCGGGTACGGCGCGAAGCAGGGGAAGCCGGCGTTTAAACCGGCTTTTAATCTTTTCAGGACTCATAGGGCCAGGCGTTTAATATTCAGTGAATCAAGATTCATGGTTCCGATATTATTCTGCGAGGCCTGGACGATGTATCCTATACGTTCCGGCTTCTCGCCGAAAATAAGGGTGCCGGCGGTATCCAGCGCCACGATATCCCGGGAAACAACCAGGTTTTTTTTAAGTTCCGTATCCTTAAGCTGCGCCATGGACGGGCCGTTCCGCAAGGTTATTCGGTAGGCATCCAAAACATTCAAATCCGGCTTCCTGAACAGACAGAACTCCGCGATACACTGATGAAGCCCGTACCGGTGATACCAGCTCCTGTCCCAGACTGTTCCCATGAGATTTTTCATGGCCATGGTTATTCTTGTGCTCGAATGATCTTTGAGAACGGGTACATTGATGAATACGTCCGACTCGAGGATAAGTTCATGCACCTTCAATTCCTTAAGCATGGAGGCTCCGGGGATTTTTACTTTTTCGTAATACCCTTCCGTGTCCGCCGGTACAGTCTGTCCTCCCGCGTCTTTTACGGCCTTTTCGATACCGCTCACCCTGTAACAATTTTTCCAGTAGGAGACGCTGTGGTCAAAGACATACACCTTCGAAGCGCCGGCGTTAAAACAATGCTCCACGATGCGCCCGACGAGCTGGGGATTGGTATTGGCGCCCGTTTCAGCTTCCCTCTCCCAGGCCATGTTGGGCTTGATGACTACCCTGGCGCCCTTTTTCACGAATCCGGCCATTCCGCCGAGGGCCGCAATGGCGCTGTCGAACATCTGTCCCGGCTCGCCGTTTCTTACCGCCACCAGGTCCGGATACTGTCCGCTTCTGTCCTGGGCAAAAAGTTTCCCCGCGGAACCAAGGAGCACAGCCCCTGCCGCAGCCGCGCCTGCACCCGCAAGCCTGCCTAAGAATTCCCGTCTGGATATCTTTTCTTCCTGTTTCATGCTACTCCGCAAGTACCGCCTTCAGTATTTCGATGTTCGCGGCCAGGTTCTTTACAACATCCGGAGTTTCCCTGACTGCGTTGGAGGTATTGTCGATGATTGATTTGAGCTGGCTCACCAGTTTGGGAACTTCCAGCGCGCTGGCACCGAGCGAGGACGGATTGTTCACAATGGAGGCGGCCTGGTCGATTATTTCCTTCCCCTTTATGGGAACATTGACCAGGGCTGCGGTGGAACAGGCGAGGTAGATGAAGCAGTTTTTCAGTTCCTTCCGCTCGTCGGTGGAAAATTCATTTTTCCTCTCGCTTAAGGCCTGTTTTTCCTCCTCCGTAAGGATCAGATCTTCATCCTTTTCGACTTCTTCCGCGGCTTTTTTCGCCTCTCCGGAACGGGCCGCTTTTTTCATAGCCAGAGCGGTGCGCTTGAGCGAGTACTTGGCGAAAACGACGGATCCGTTTACGATGGCCGAATCTTTGGACAGGGAAGCTACACGCTGGTTCATGGAGTCTATCCAGTACAGCACGAGATTCGGATCGCTGTTGACTTCTTCCACGATGCTCCAAACCGCGTTTTCCGAAATATCCTTGTCTAGTAACGAAATTATTTCGATAGCCGGGATCAGGATGTCACCTGCCGCCAGCACCTCCCTTGCCTGCAAAGGTAGAGCGTCCTTGGGTACTTTTGTTGTTTTTCCGGATGATGCACAGGACCACATTCCCATGAGCAGCACTGCTGTTAAAAACAATGCCGTTGACTGTTTTTTCATGCAACTCCTCCTGGTATATGATGGTGTGGCCGCAAGACCACTGGATAAAGTATAACGGTTTAAAAAAAAACATGTAACCCGTTTGCCTTTATCGATGTATGCCGGGCAAGCTACATGCGGTATTGCCTGTGCATGTTTCCGGCGATAAATCGGACCGCGGCCTTTCTGCTAAGCAGCCGCCCCATCAGAAAGCCGGCCAGATTGTTGAGAACACCCGGTATAAGCGAGGGTTTCCTGCCTAGACCCGCAAGTGCCTTTTCCGCCACTGTTTCCGGCGCCATTTCGGGGACCAGGGCTCCGGATTCTTCCGGTTTTGTCGCCAGGTAATTCGGCGTCCTGATGGCTCCGGCTATACAGGTCAGCACATCGACACCGAAGGGTAGAAATTCCTCCCACAGGCTTTCTCCGAGCACACGGATAAAGGCTTTTGTAGCGGCATAGGCCGCCACCAGAGGTGTTCCCTGAAGCCCGCTCATGCTGGACATGAGAATGAATCCTCCCCTGCCTTTTTCCGTGAAACGTTTCCCGAAACGGTGCATGATCTCCAGCACCCCCCTGCAGTTTACATTGATGATCCTTCCGCAGTGTTCGAAAGGTTCCTCGAGAAATGGGCCCACCCAGGTGTCAGCGGCATTGTAAATTACCAGACCGATTTCAAGACCTTTTGTCCGTTCTTCAAGCTGCTCTGCCGCGCCTTCCTCTGTCATATCGCAGACGATAACAGAACAGGAAACACCTGACCCTGCCTCGATCTCCTTCCTGACATCCTCAAGAGGTGCGGGCCTTCTGCCTGTTATAATCACATCAAGACCCCGTGCAGCGCAGGCCAGGGCAAAAGCCCTGCCGATTCCCTGGCTGCCCCCGATGACCATGGCCCGGGGACCGTAATTCCTGAAAAAGCGATTATCCATGCCGTTTACCGCTCAGCTTCAGTCTGCCGGCCTGTTCAAACCAGGCAATGGTGTCTTTCACCGTTTGGGCGAAGGGGCGCGGTTTATAACCTAGTTCCTCCGCGGCCTTCCTGTGGGATACATAACGGTGCATCTGAATCGTTTCTATG